>JBGTDE010000198.1:0-2194 GCA_041748475.1 Rubrobacteraceae bacterium
GGCGGCGGCGAAGACCGCCGAGACGAGGAGTAGGGGAGGGGCGGCTTCAAAGAAAACCCTGTCGGCCTGCCGGGGTGAGATCGACTCTCGACCCAGCAACGCCAGCCCCGACCGTGCCGGTCCCACAAAGCTCATCCGTCCCGTCGAGACCCATCCCTCCAGAACAGCAACGAAGTACGCACCAGCGAGTAGAGCCAGGGAGACCAGGAGCGTGCTCATACGTCTATCTCCCACGGTGAGAGGTCCAGCGATGCAACCCCGACGAGGGCATCAGCCAACTCCCGCTGTTCGGTCACGGCGCTCACCAGCGCGATGTTTATCGTCGAAGGCGTCTTGAGATCCGTAGCCGTTACCTGACCGTTCTCAAGCGTCAACGCGAGCGTCGCGGTCCCACGCGGCGTCTCCACGCTGGCAACTCCTCTTCCGGAAATGTTGTCCGCGAGGTCCGCGTGCAGAACGGAGACCTCGCCCGCCGCGCTTGCAAGCCCGAGGCTCTGCTCCACCTCCGCCAATCGCACCCGCAGCCGCGCCAGCGCGTCGCCGCTCTCCATGATGATCGGTTCGAAGCTTAGGGAGCGGTAGGTCTCTTCGTCCAACCGGGCGTCGGTCGCAAAGCCGCTGGCCCGTGCTACCGGCCCGGCAGCTCCGCCGGATTCCGCCAACACCCCAACACCTGACAGCTTGCGCCTCAAAAGCGGCGTACGCTCTACCCGGCGAGTGAGCCTTAGCATCTCCGTCCGGACACCATCGACGTTATCTTTCGTCTGAAGTAGGGACAGCAACAACCTCTCCGACTGTCTTGTAAGCCAGGCGTAGCCGAGCAGGTGCCCGAAGTTCGCTAGCCAGTTCAGGTGGCTGGCCGCGCGCTCGCGTTCCAGCACCGCCATCCGAGCGAGCGCGACACTATCCTCCACTTCTACGTCGGCCGCATCTTCAATGGCGCGCAGCGCGAGCAGCCGGTAGGAGATCGGGGAGAGGCGGTCCATCATCGCTAACTTCTCGCAAAAGACACCGACCGGGCCACACAGATCACCCAACGGACTGCTTGCCGCCGAGCCGGCTTCTGCTTTCTCCACACTGTCGCCGCCCAGGGTCAAGGTAAGGGAGAGGCCGCCGGGCAAGCCAGGAAACAGCGGACCGAAAGGAGACTCGACCCACTCCATCTGTAGACCATCGCTGCCGCGTGGAGTCCCCTGGGTCATCTCGACCATGGACATGAAATCCATCTCGTCGTGCCCGGCGTGTTCTTCGCCATGAGTGGACTCGTCTGATTCGGACTCGGCCTCTTCGTCAGCCGCGTCCTCTCCAGAGTGTTCATTTCCTTCGCCGTGCCCGTCCCCTGCGCCGTGGTCTTCTTGCTCTTCGACACCCTCTCTGGAGTCCTCTGTGCCGCCATCATGGTCGTGACCTTCATGGGCAGCTTCAGCGCCATCGTTTTCGTTGTCGTACTTAGCCTCACGCGGTATGAGATCCATCCCGCACTTGGGGCACGTGCCGGGCTCGTCTTGGACGACCTCCGGGTGCATGGAGCAGGTGTACTCTGTACTGCTCGAAAGCGCGGCGGCCTCGAAGTCTTCGGACCACGAACCGAAACTCCCCGTCTCGAAGATCCGCCGCAACTCCGCCACGCCGGAGGCTAGAGCGTCATTATCCAACCCCACGGAGACGTCCGGTCCAGGAAGAGGCGAGACATCCTCCACGCCAACGGCAAGTACCGCCCGTGGCCGCGGCATCTGGGCGTAGGCGATGGCCCCGGCGTTCCGAAGGCCATCAGGCAACTCGCCAACGACGAGCAACACGTTCGCGTGACGGGGCGTAGTGGAGAGACGCAGGCCAGCCGCTTCGATGCTCAGGCCGTAACTCCGTGCGACCTCGGGACCGGGGACGACGAAGGCCGAGAGCTCACCCGCCGCTGCACGGGAGACTACACGCCTCAGCCACGATGTCCGCGCCTCCCGTGCGCCGGATAGCACGCGGTTCGCTCCTACGCTCACTGGCGCTTCAGAGCTCCCTGGCTCCAACCGTAGAGCAGTCCCAGGAACAGGATCGCCAGGAACACGCCCATGTCCAGCAATGCCTTCAGGCCCAACTCCTGGTAGACGACCGCCCACGGATACATGTAGGCCATCTCCATGTCGAAGGCCAGGAACAAGAGCGCGTACCCATAGTAGCGGACATGGTAGCGTACCCAGAC
>JBGTDE010000199.1:0-3958 GCA_041748475.1 Rubrobacteraceae bacterium
CGGAAGATCCAGGGGTGTCCCGAAAGAGCGCGAGCCGCGCCTTTCTTGGTAACGACGGCATCAGACTCTCTACTCGGCAACTCGCGTGTGACCCTCCTTACCCGGTTTCTGGGCAGACTCTGTTAGCATCCGCAGCGTATACTGAATATACCGTTATCTTGCGAGAGGAAGACAGGGACTTGACGACCATCGCGCCCGACAGAAAACGTGTCGCTATAGTGGGAGCCGGGATGGGCGGTTTGGCCGCTGCGATCCGGCTGGCCGCGACCGGGTTCGAGGTGGATGTCTTCGAGAAGAACGCGACCGTCGGCGGTCGGATGAACCGCCTGGAGGCCGATGGATTCACTTTCGATACTGGACCTTCGCTGCTGTTGATGACAGACACGTATCGGGAGCTGTTCCGGTTTGCGGGGCGGAATCTCGACGACTACGTCCGTCTGATCCCTTTGGACGGCGACTACCAGGTTACGTTCGGGGATGGAGACACGCTAACATCCCGGCGTGCGCTGCCCGAGATGATACAGGAGCTAGAACGCATAGAACCAGGCGTTACCCCTAATTTCTACCGATTTCTGGAAGATGCCTGCCACAAATATCGTCTCGGACGCTCGGAGTTCGTCGAGCGGGATTTCGAGGGCGCGGCGGATTTCTTCGGCGTTCGAAACCTGCGACTGCTACTGAAGACAAAGGCGGTCAACAACTACTACCGGCAGATCTCGAAGTTCTTCAAAACGGACAAGCTGCGCCAGGCTTTCAGCCTTCAGACGATGTATCTCGGCCTCTCTCCCTTCGAAGCACCCGCCGTCTACTCGCTGCTACCGTACACCGAGATCGCCGAAGACGGCCTGTGGTTCCCCGAAGGCGGAATGTACGCGCTCGTCCTGGCGATGGAGAAGCTGGCGAAGGAACTCGGCGTAGAGTTCCACATGAATAGTCCAGTCGAGAAGGTCGTCGTAATAAAAGGCCGAGCCCGCGGCATCCGGGTCAACGGTCGGGAGCGCGAGGCCGAAGCCGTGCTCGCCAACGCGGATCTACCTTATGTCTACCGCGAGTTGCTCGACGGCAAGGCCGACTCGGACTTCAAGCATCGCAAACGCGAGAACCTGAAATACACAGCTTCGGCGTTCATGCTGTACCTCGGCGTAGACAAGAAGCTGGATATGCTGCATCACAACTTCTATCTCTCAAGCCAGTACAAAGAAAATTTCGACGCGATCTTCAACGACGGCGAGCTGCCGGAAGACCCCTCGTTCTACGCGGTCGTTCCGTCGAAGACCGAGGCTAGCATGGCCCCGGAGGGGATGGACGCGTTGTTCGTTCTAGTACCAGTACCACACCTCAACGGGAAAGTGGACTGGGAGCGATACGGTGATGCGTTCAAGGAGAAGGTGTACGGTCTGCTCGAAGAGCGGTGCGGGTTGGATCCTTCGAGCGTCATCCACGAGACGGTGAAGACACCGCTAGATTGGCGGGACGACTACTCTCTGGAAGAAGGAGCGGCGTTCGGGATCGGGCACGGCATTTTCCAGGTCGGGTATTTCCGGCCCCCGATGGTCTCGCCGGGCATCGACGGGATGTATTTCGTCGGGGCGAGCACGCGACCGGGTACGGGTGTGCCGCTCGTGACGATAGGGGCGCGGCTCGTGGCCGAACGCATCGAGCGGGAGGTACGCTAGGTTATGAGGTTGGATCCGGCACGCGGAGACATCCTGCCCGGCGACCTCACCTTAAAAGGTTGCTACGAATTCTGTCGTCAATCCCAGCGTTCCCACAGCAGGACGTACTATTTCTCGACCCAACTCTTCCCAAAGGACATGCGGCCACACGTACACGCCCTCTACGCTTTCATGCGCTACGCCGATGAGATCGTAGACTCTCCGGGAGCCCTGAGCCCTGAAGAACAACTCGCGGGCCTCGCACGCTTCGAGGCAGATACCATCGAAGCCATAACCGGCGAGCAGGTAAAGAACCCCATTCTGCGAGCTTTCTCCAACACCGTCCGGGCGCGGAACATCGACCTCGGCAGCATCAAGGCCTTTATGGAGAGCATGAAGATGGACACGCGGATCTCCCGCTACGAGACCTACGAAGACTTGAAGGTCTACACCTACGGAAGCGCCGCCGTCGTCGGCCTGATGATGTGCCAGGTAGCGGGAGTGCGCGACGACCGGGCGATTCCTCACGCAGAAGCCCTGGGTGAGGCGATGCAGCTCACAAACTTCTTGCGGGATATTCGAGAAGACTGGGCTCGCGGGCGGGTCTATGTGCCGCTCGCAGACCTAAGGAGCTTCGGTTATGCGGAGGCAAATGTAGCGGATGGTATCGTCGACGAGCGTTTTGTGGAGTTGATGAAATTCGAGATAGAGCGGGCTCGGGGATTGTACGCCGTCGCGGACGAGGGGATACAGTACATCCCCAAAGGGCGGCGGTATCCGGTGGTGGTGGCCCGCGAATTGTACTCGGCCATCCTCGGCAAGATCGAAGAGCAAGACTACGACGTGTACTCGAAACGGGCCGACACCACGCGCAAGGAGAAGGTCGTGATGGCGTTCAGATGCGCGGCCCGGGATCCCGGCGAGCTCGTAGCGAGAACCCGTGGCGGGAAGCCCGAAGAGATTGCAATACCGTCCTAGTCGTGGTGTAATTCCACAGTCACAAGTTGCGGGTACAGCGACATTTTACCTGCAACACTCATCCAGAGCGGTGGAGGGACGGGCCCTTTGAAACCGCGGCAACCGGCGAGGATCGAAATGTTCGAGTCTCGTGTCGGGTGCCAAATCCCACGGAGGAAACTCCGAGAGATGAGTCGGAGCCAGCACGTTCGTTTCGACGCAGCCTCTCTACTCCACGGGATCGGAGAAAACTAGAGAGAGGTTTCTACTTTGAGTGTGAACCTAAAAGAGCTTTGCGACGGGCGAATCTTGATCGGCGACGGCGCTATGGGCACTTTGCTGGGCGACCGGGGCATCAGCTACAGCCATCCCTACGCACGTGCGAATCTCACTCACCCGGACCTCGTAATGCAAGCTCACACGGAATACATCCGAGCCGGGGCGAACGTCATAGAGACCAACACCTTCTCCGCCAACCGCTACAAACTCGCCTCGCATCACCTCGGAGATAGCGTCCGGGATATCAACATAGCCGGTGCTCAGGCTGCGAGCAAAGCTGCCAAAGAAGCATCCGGTGACCGAGCTCTCGTGCTGGGTGCTATCGGGCCACTTGGTAAGCCTTTGGCCCCGATCGGACCCGTAAAACCCGACGAAGCGCGGGCCGTCTTTCTGGAACAAGCTACAGCGCTCCTCGAAGGCGAGGCAGACGCGCTGGTGTTGGAGACTTTTACGGATCTCTCAGAGTTGCGGATCGCTTTTGAGGCTGTTCGGGATCTAGGCGTACCGGTGCTCGCGTACAAGACTTTCGTCGAAGATGGGGAGACACTCGCTGAGGGATTGCCTAAGCGGGTTGCGCGGGATCTCACCTCGTGGGGTCTGGATCTCGTCGGCGCAAACTGCACCGTCGGGCCGCAACGCATGGTCGGCATCATAGATCAGATGTCCAGCGAATCGGAGATAACCGCAGCGTTTCCAAACCCCGGGCTACCCCAACTGATAGACGGCCAGATCCGGTTCTCTCAGGATATCGACCACTTCGCCGAGTACGGCGTGAAGCTAGCCGAAGCCGGAGCGCGGCTGATCGGCGGCTGTTGCGGAAGCACTCCAGCGCACATCCACGCGCTCACTCAAGCCCTCCGTAACTTCGACCCAAAACAAGCCGAACCGCGCACCCGCGTAACCCTAACCGAACGTTCCGAACGCTCGCGGGAACCAGTAGAACCAACATCGGAGTTCGCCCGTAAGATCGACACCGAATTCCCTGTAACGGTCGAGGTGGATCTACCTCGCGGCAACGATGTTTCGAGCGTTGTCGAGGCGTCCCGGAAATTACGGGAGCGCGGCGT
>JBGTDE010000200.1:0-5521 GCA_041748475.1 Rubrobacteraceae bacterium
GTGTAACTGTCGAGGGTCGGGTGAATCGCTCGATCTCTCCTCAAGCCCTTTCGCTGACCAGCGAGGACGCTAGTGAGGGCGAGGGCTTCGCCGAAGTCGAGTCGGCGTTGGTGATCGAAGACGAAGCTTCTTTCCCGGAGGGCATCTCCGAGGGTCGGAGCGTGCGGGTCACCGGGGTCGTCGGTCAGCTCGACGTCAAGGAGATCGAGCAGAACTACAACGTCAACCTGGATGACAGCGTCTACGCGGAGTTCGAGGAGAAGCCCGTCGTCTACGCCCGAACCCTGGAGGTACTAGCGGGCTCGGAGATCACCGGGGAGTAATAGGATGGATGCCTTGAACCACCCCTGAAAGTACTGGCGCTCGCTGCCCGCGACGCTCGGATCGATGATGTTGCTGGTATACGCTGTCAGCGGTCTTCTGGTCTATGCGATCCTGGAACTTCCGTTCTGGGCGGACATGCTGATTGGAACCATCTTCACGCTCATGGACACGGTTGTCGCCTCCTCTAGCCCAGAGACAAGCCGCCGAGACAATCTGCCGAACCGTCTGCGGCATCTACTCTCCGGCAAATCCAGGGCCAACGACGGGCTCGCCAACCCGCGATCGTGTTTCCGGCGATAATCGTGGTCCGGAAACTGTCGACGGAGGCTGTCTTTGAGTGGCTACCTTGTTCTGTTCACGGTACACATCTTCGCGGGTTGGCTGCGACCGTTGAACGACGTGCCGCGCAGCCGTTGGCTTTCAGCGGCGGGCGATGTCTCGGTCGCCCACGTATTCGCTCACACCCTGCCGGACCTCGTCGAAAACCAACAAACTCTGTTGGAGGCTGTGGGTGAGGATCCGACATTCCTTAGAACAACACGTCTACCTTGTAGCCCTGCTAGGGCTCGGCACCTTCTACGGGCTGCGCGAAATCCACGAGGAGACCTATGGGCGCGTAATATGTTGGCTTTTGGCGGTGTCGGTATTTGTGTGATGGACGGTGGGGCTGTTCGGAGATATTGTCGAGGCGGCCCTCGCTGTGCTCTTCGCTGTCCTAATCGGGGGTGTCATCCTGAACGTTCTCAAAGAAGAGTTGCCCGAAGAACGCCAGAACCGCTTCGCGGACTTCGCTCTCGGTGCCTCGGTCTACGCTGTTGTCCTGATAGTAGCGTTGTAGGAGGGGACTTCAGGCTTTCCCTAATTTTTCCGACGGGCTGGTCGGATCAAAGAGAGGCTCGCTCTCCCCACCCGGTGACGTGTTCCGCTGAGAGTTGTTTGTTTGGGGACCGGCTTCCACTCGCTCCAGCATCTCTTGGACGGTTCCGCGACGACTGTGGATGCTCTCCAGCCACCATGTCGCGCCCGCCTCCTCGTATGCGCTCGGCCCTGTAGCGTCTCCCGGCTCCGTGTAGCCGTCCAACGCTACGTCGAATGGTGTATCTGAGGTTTGGTGGCGTTGTATCTCGGAGACCATTTCGGCTATTCGTTCGGGGGATTTACTCATCCGGATCGAACCGTCCAGAGGCGTTGCGCTGGCGAGCCAGCCATCCCACCGGGCGGCGCGTCGCAACGCGGGCTTGGCCTCGCCCCCGATCCAGACCGGAACCCGTGGCCGTTGAACCGGCAACGGCGCCAACGTAACCCCTTCGACGGTGTAGTTCTCGCTGTGATGCGTCACTTCCTCGCCGGACATTAGCCGGTCGAGTACTGCAAGTCCTTCGTCGAGCATCGTGGCTCGTTCTTTCGCATCTCCCGTGTCTCCGAATGCGGCGAACTCGCGCGGTACGCCGCCGAGACCCGCTCCGAAGGTAACGCGACCTTCGCTCAGGATGTCCAGGGTTGCGAGTGTGTTTGCTACGATGTGCGGTCGACGGCGAGCTAGAGGTGTTACGTCGGTTCCGATCCTAATGCGCTCCGTGCAAGCTGCCACGGCGGAGAGGATCACCCACGGATCTGAAGAAGGAGTATCCCAAACAAAGCCGAGATGATCCCACACAAAAAACCCGTCCCAACCGGCATCTTCCGCCGCCCGCGCTAGCCGAACGACCTCCCGAGGGTCCGAGTAAACTCCCATGTTCGAGACCACGATACCGTAACGCATCAACCCTCCCACACTCAAATGAAGTAACAGACAACCAAAGCGAATGTCCTACGTACAATCTATATTATGATATGGTAGTAAAAGTTAATTTTTCATATTCTATTGGATTTTACAGGGGGCGAAGCGATGAGTTCTGGTATTCCGGCGGTTGTGGACGCGGAGCGGTTGGAGGAGTTGTTGGGAGAGCGGGCTGAAGTTCGGTTGCTCGACGTGAGGATGCCGGGCGAGTACGAGACAATGCACATTCGTGGTTCTTACAACGTTCCTCTGAACATACTGGGTGAGCACGCGCAGGAGATCCAGGAGAATGTCGACGATCCGGTGGTTTTGGTCTGCCAGTCGGGTTCGCGAGCGCGAAAGGCGCGGGAAGCGTTGGAAGGGGCGAAGATGCCCAACCTGCACGTCCTCGACGGTGGCGTGAACGGCTGGGTAGCTTCAGGCAAGCCGGTAAAGCGCGGGGCGGAGAGGATCTCGATGGAGCGTCAGGTCCGGATCGCGGCGGGCGGTATGGCGGCTCTGGGCGGCCTACTCGCATTGACCGTCAACCGGCGATTCGGCGCTTTGCCTGCGTTCGTCGGTAGTGGTCTAGTCTTTGCTGGCGTGACGGACACCTGCGGAATGGCTGCCCTGCTAGCCAAGCTCCCATACAATCAGGCGGCTAGCTGCGACGTGGACGCTATGGTGAGCGCACTCAAAGAAGGATACGAACCTGCGGCGTAAGCCGCCGGGAGGCTAGAAAGTAAGGAGCGGCGGCGACCCGGAGTTTGGGTTGCCGCCGCTTTCGTCTGCCTAACTGTTTTCTACGAGGGGCGGGCTGTATTGCTAGTCTCTCGCCAAACGCCGAAGGTCTCCAGTGCATGCTGTACGGACAGGTGTGAGATGTCCGTTCCGAATTTCTTGTTCCAACCGGCTCTTTGCACAATGTCCCGAACCGGACCTTTCATTCCGGCTATGTGTACCTCGATGTCCCGCTCCTTTAGAGATTCCATCAGGTCTTCGAGTGTCTGCAGTGCCACGGCATCTATGTCGTTGACTGCGGAGAAGTCCAGGATTATGTACTGGAGTTCTGGGCGATCAAGGACTGCGTCGTTGAGCCAGTTCTCCCAGAACGCAGCGTTAGCGAAGTAGAGTGATGCGTCCACCCGAACGACGAGCGTGTTGGGGAAGGTTTGCGCTTCGGGATAGCGGGTCACGTTTCGGAATACGTCTTCTTCGGGCAGGTAGCCGACTTCCGTGGTGTGAGGGTAAGCGCTGCGCCAAATGAAGAGGGCCAGTGAGAAAGCCACGCCGACCAGGATGCCTTGCTCTATCCCGATCAGGAGTGTGGCGGCGAAGGTTATGAGGAGCGTCCACCCATCCACCTTCTTGACCTTGAATAGCTTGACGGGCTCCATGAAGTCTATGAGCCCGTAGACGGCGACCATCACGATGGCTGCCAATACGGCGTTCGGCAGGTAGTAAAAGAGCGGGGTGAAGAAGAGCAACGTCATCACGATGAGAACGGCGGTGATGATCGAGGCCAGGGGTGTGCGTGCGCCGGACTGGTAGTTGACCGCTGAACGGGAAAATCCACCCGTAACCGGATACGCCGAGAACATCGAACCCGCGACATTCGCGAGTCCAAGACCGACCAACTCTTTGTTGGCGTCCACCTTGTATTTCTCCCGGTTGGCGATGGACTTGGCGACGGCGATAGATTCCATGAAGCCGACGAAAGAGATCGTAAGCGCGATGGTCAGCAAGGAAGTCACCGAGTCTAAACCGAAAGCCGGGAGCGCGAAGGACGGTACGCCTTGCGGCACATCGCCCACAATTCCCACTCCGCGATCTTGCAGGCCGAAAACGTAGACCGCGAGGGCGCTCAAGGTCACCACCAGCAGAGGGGCGGGGAAACGGGGCGCAACCTTTCTGAAGAGAACCAGAGTCGCAATGCTCGCCAGACCGATCGCTAACGTTATAAGGTTGACTTCGCCGAGCTTCTGCGCCGCGTTCCAGAGGAGTATGAAGACCGAGTGGGTGGATTCAAGATCCACGCCGAGCAGGTGCTTTAGCTGGCTCAGGCCGATGACTATGGCCGCCGCCGACGTAAAGCCGCTGATGACGGCGTGCGAGAGGAAGTTGACCACAAAGCCCGCCCGCAAGAGGCCGAGTCCGAACTGGATCACCCCGACCATCAACGCCAGCAGCGCAGCCAGAGCGATGAACTCGCCCGAGCCAGGCTTCGCCAGTGCCGAGACACCCGTCAGGGTCAGTAGCGACACGAGCGCCACCGGACCTACCGCGAGATGCCGTGAGGAACCGAATAGAGCGTAGAGGATCAGGGGTATAGTCGAGGCGTAGAGCCCGACTACGGGGGGCAGGCCCGCGAGCATCGCGTAGGCCATCCCCTGGGGGATGAGCATGACCGCGACGATCAGACCAGCAGAGAAGTCGCCACTCAAATCTTCGCGTTTGTAACGCCGTAACCACCCGACGGCGGGAATTATCTTCTCAAACATCGCGACCTACTCTACGGGCAGGCTACGAGCCTGCCAACCTGCCATGCCGCCCATCAAGTTGGCGACATTTCTGAAGATGCTGTGTTCGGTGAGGTAGTGAGCGGCCTGTCCCGAACGGTTGCCGCTGGCGCACACGAGCACCACAGGATCTTCCAACTCATCCGCCCTTTCGACGAGTTCCCCGAGCGGGACGTTCTTTGCGCCCGGTATGTGGGCGTCCTCGTACTCCCACTGCTCACGCACGTCGATTAGTTGCGCGCCGTTGTTGCGCCACTTCTCCAACTCATCAGGGAAGATTTCTTCGTATTCATACATTTCGAAACACCTCTTAGATACTCTATAAAATTTGGGCAAAAAATGGAGCCGCGGACCGAAGACGGCCCACGACTCTCCTTATACACTGGTCTCTACGCTGAAACGGTCTGCTTGTTGGCCGCTTCCCAGCCTTCGTAGCTGCCTTCCAGTTCGACCACGTTATCGAAGCCGGCGGCGCGTAGGGCGCTCGCCACCACCGCGTTTCGGGCTCCGGTCTGGCAATGAGTAACAATAGGTCGATCCCCGGGTAGCTCATCCAGATGCCACATTACGCGACCGCCATGAAGCTGGGTAGCATCTGGGATGTGTCCGGCTTCGTGCTCGCTCTTGGCCCTCACATCCAGTATGAAGGGATCTTCGAGCTTCTCCAGATCGTCGGGGGAGACGGTCGGAACTTTTTCTCTCCCAAGACCTTCGAGGCTTGTCACGTAGCCTACCGTGTTATCTATGCCTACGTAGGAGAGCTTCGTACGCAATTGCTCCGCGCTTTCCTCGCCATTCGCTAGTACCACAATCGGTCGGGTATCCTTCTCAGGATCTATAATCCACGAAGCCCAACTAGCGAAGTTGCTGCCAGCCGTAACGTTTATAGAGCCGGGAACCGCGCCCTCTACAAACGACT
>JBGTDE010000201.1:0-4642 GCA_041748475.1 Rubrobacteraceae bacterium
CTCATTGACAACCCCAAGAACAGCCTTCACCGCCGCCATCGCCAACGGATTGCCCCCAAACGTAGACCCGTGATTCCCCGGACCAAGCGCCGCAAACTCTTCCTTGCACATCATCGCTCCGACCGGAAAACCTCCCCCAAGTCCCTTCGCGCTCGTGAGAACATCCGGGACGACACCCATTCCTTGATAAGCGTACAAATGTCCGGTACGCCCTGCGCCGGTCTGAACTTCGTCGAAGATCAAGAGAGCGTCATGTTTGTCGCAGAGGTCGCGCAATCCCTGTAGAAAGCCTTCTGTAGCAACGTTTACGCCGCCCTCGCCCTGTATTGGCTCGACGAGAATAGCCGCTGTTTGTGGACCGGACAGCTGTCCGGCTGCTTCGAGGTCGCCGAATGGAGCGTGGACGAAGCCCTCGGGCATTGGGCCGAACCCGTCTTTAAGGGCAGGTTGGGCGGTGGCAGAGAGTCCACCGTAGGTACGACCGTGGAAGGAGCCGGAGAAGGTTAGTATCTCGTATTTGTGGGGGCCGTGGGTCGTGTGAGCGTATTTGCGGGATAGTTTGATCGCGGCTTCCACGCTCTCGGTTCCGGAGTTGCAGAAGAAGACCCGGTCGAAGTCTGTGGCGTCTGTGAGCATTCCTGCTACTTCGGCCTGGATCGGTATTTCGTAGAGGTTCGAGCAGTGGATGAGTTTCTCGGCCTGGGACTGTATCGCCTCGACAAGCGCTGGGTGACCGTGTCCCAGGGAGTTTGTCGCGATACCGGAGATAAAGTCCAGGTAACGGTTACCGACTTCATCGAAAAGCCAGCTTCCCTTGCCGCTAGTCGGAGATATTCCCAGCCTTTTGTAAGTCTCCATTACTGCCTGCATGTCGCCGCTCCTTCATATATGAGAGTTCCTACTTCTTCGTCCGCAAGCGCCGCTCTGAGGACACCAGGACTATTGCCGTTCAGAATTCCAGCCTTCGAGCCCCGACGCGCGGCCTCCGCCGCCGCCCGCAGCTTCGGCACCATCCCACCCGCCGCGAGGCCACTCGACACGTATTCCTCGCACTCGTCAGGGAGTAGAGAGCGCACCGGCTCACCTTCGGCCAGCAGCCCATCCACGTCCGTCAATAAGAACAGATGCCCGGCTTCCAAACCGACGGCGAGCGCCGCCGCAGCCGAGTCCGCGTTAACGTTGTACGCGCCTTCCGGGCCGAGGCCCAGAGGCGCAACCACCGGCACGAACCCGCCCGCCCAAAGAGTGTGTATGAGGGTAGGGTTTACATCCTGAACTTCGCCTACGCGACCGAGGTTTGAGATCGGTGTCACCGAAAGCGTGGACCCGTCCGTGCCGGAGATACCGACCGCCGGGATGCCAAGTCCGTTCAACTCGCGGACGAGGGCTTTGTTGACGTTTCCGGCAAAGACCATTTCCGCTACCTCCAGCGTCTCCCCGTCTGTGATGCGCAACCCTTCGTGGAATTTGCTCTCTATCCCTAGGGAGTCGAGCATTCGGGTGAGTTGCTGGCCGCCGCCGTGGACGATCACCACGCGATGTCCACTCTTCAGGATACCGGGCAGATCCTCCAAGGCGCCACCCTCTAGAGCACCGCCGCCCACTTTGACCACGATGTCTGGATTGACGCTCATGTGCGGTAGCTGCCGTTGATCTCGACGTATTTATAGGTGAGATCGCAGCCCCACGCTGCAGCGGAAGAGTCGCCCTCAGAGAACCGGGCGGTTATGAGAACTTCGTCTCCCTTCAGAGCAGCGTTAGCCTCGGTTTCATCGTGCGCCACAGGCTCACCGTGTGCGAAGACCTTGACTGATCCGAAACTGAGATCCAGGGTCGCAGGATTGAACTCGACACCCGAGTATCCAAGCGCGGTGACCACTCGTCCCCAATTCGCATCTTCCCCAAAGACCGCCGCCTTGACGAGGTTGCTCCCGACCACGCTCTTGGCAAGCGCAGTAGCAGCTTGCTCGCTTGCCGCACCTTCGACCACGACCTCCACCAAGCGCGTAGCCCCCTCACCGTCGCGAGCTATCTGCTTCGCGAGATCCCGCGCCACAGACTCCACCGCTTCTGTAAAAGCTTTGTAGAAAGAAGAATCAAGCGTAAGTGGATCGTTGTCCGCTTCGCCGTTAGCCAGGAGGATCGCCATATCCGAGGGTGAGGTGTCTCCGTCGACGGTTATCCGGTTGAAGGTTCGGTCGGTCGCTTCGTTTAGTGCTAGCTGTAGGCAATCTTTCTCGACGGCGGCATCTGTGGTCATGAAGGCGAGCATGGTTCCCATGTTCGGGTGGATCATGCCGCTGCCCTTCGCCGTACCGCCAACGGTGACGGTCTTGCTGTCTATCTCGAATTGCACGGCGGCTTCTTTAGGCTTTGTGTCGGTGGTCAGGATGGCATTGGCGAAACCTTCGCTGCTGCGAGACAGGTTGGATGACGCTTCCGCTATGCCGGACGAGATGCGCTGCATGGGGAGATGAACCCCGATCACACCGGTCGACGCAACCGCTACCTCGGATGCGGATACTCCCAACGCGCTCCCCGCAAGTGCCTGCATCTTGTGAGCATCGGCTACTCCCTGCTCGCCAGTCGCGGCATTGGCATTGCCACTGTTGACGACGACCGCCCGAACACCACCGTTGTTTACGGCCTCTCGCGTCACTCCTAGCGGTGCACCTTTTACTACATTGCGGGTGAATACCGCTGCGGCTACACAGGGCTTCGATGAGAAAAGCAGCGCGAGATCCCCCTTAGAATTCCGAATGCCGCAAGAAACCCCCGCAGCCTCGAAACCAAGCGCAGCAGTCGCTCCACCTGACAGCGTATTTATTCCTTCTGCTGAAACTTTATTCATCATCGGGTCGTATTCTCGCACCCGCACACGAGCGCGTCAACCGAATTATTCAGAAACTTGAATAATTATCCGGTAATCGTACAATGGTCGGCATGAGTATGCGGATCGGAGTCTACGGCGGTAGTGGGTATGCGGGTGCGGAGTTGGTTCGCTTGCTCGCCGGTCACCCGATGGTCGGGGCGTTGAGCGTCGCGTCGCGTGGGTATGCGGGGCTTGGAATCAGTGAGGTTTATCCGGGACTTGCGGTGGAGGGGAAGTTCGTAGCGCCGGATGGTATTGATGCGGCGGGGCTGGATGTTGCTTTCGTGGCGTATGGACATGGGGAGAGTGCTTCGACGGTCGAATCTTTGTTGGATTCGGGGGTTGGGTTGGTTGTGGATCTTTCAGCGGATTTCCGGTTGCCGGACGTTGAGATGTATGAGGAATGGTATGGAGAGCATCCCGCGCCAGGGCTGTTGAAGGAAGCGCGTTACGGGTTGCCGGAGATCTTTGATAACCGATTGGATAGTCGGATCGTGGCTAACCCTGGATGCTACCCGACAGCGGCTATCCTGGCACTCGCGCCGGTGGTGCGACGGGTGGAGGACATTCGTTCGATCACGGTGAATGCGTTGTCGGGGGTTAGTGGGGCTGGGGCGCGTCCGAGCGTGAAGACTCATTTCGTTAGCGTCAACGAGAGCGCGGCGGCGTATGGAGCGCCGTTACATCGACATACCCCGGAGATAGAGACCATGCTCGGGCGAGTCGGGGAAGTTCCGGCTGTTACATTCGTGCCGCATCTCATTCCAATAACGCGCGGAGAGTTGGAGACCATTGTCGTGGATCTCGACGAGGTGCCGGAGGCTGAGGAGGTTCTCGGCTGGTATGCGGAAGATTACGCGGAATCGGCTTTCGTAGAGGCGCGAAAAGAGTATCCGCACGTGTCGCACGTAGCGAATACAAATCGGTGTCGGTTATCTGCGGCGGTGGATCGGCGTGCCGGAAAACTGTTGTTGTTCTCGGCGTTGGATAATTTGCTCAAGGGGGCTTCGGGGGCGGCGGTTCAGAACATGAATCTGGCGCTTGGCGAGGCCGAGGATCTTGGCCTAGAACATCTAAAGTAGAGGGATTCTGTAGGAGGCGGTCTTGGGAGCGATGAGCACACCAGCGGACAAGAGCACGAGGCAGGATCTCATCCTGCGCCTGATCTCGGAGAAGGGGCTCGGGACTCAGCAGAGCGTCGTTGATTCCCTGGCCGAAGAGGGGATCGAAGTTGGACAGGCAACCGTGAGCCGGGATCTGGCGGAGCTTGGCGTCTTGAAAGTGGGGAGCCGGTATCTCGCACTTCCGCACGATTCCGGTTCCGTGGGCATCGAGGTGTTGCCAAGCTTCGTGCTCGGCCTGACCCCATCGCAGAATCAGATCGTCATCCACACCCGTGACGGGACCGCCGGAGCGGTATCCAGCGTCCTGGATCGAGTAAGGGGACTCAAGATCCTCGGTACCGTCGCCGGTCAGGATACAGTCCTCGCCATCGCCCCGGACAACGAAGCCGCCGAGGAAGTCGCCGGACTTATAGCCGACGTATGCCGCGCCAAAACCCGCCCCGCCGGTAACGTCGAGTAGTTGACGGCTGTCAAAGATATCTACTGTAAGGTGGTCCTCGGAGACCCGAACGACCTGCGTTTCATGTGGGACATGCTGAGCGAAGCCATCCACCGGGAACCCGAAGAGCCCACGCCGTCACGTGAGGAAGTCCTCTCGTGGCCGGGAGTCCGACGGTACCTCGAAAATTGGGGAAGGCCGGGTGAT
>JBGTDE010000202.1:0-2555 GCA_041748475.1 Rubrobacteraceae bacterium
GTGGAGCATCGACCGGTTGCGGATAGTGAGGTGAGCGTTATGCTATTCGAGCCCGCTTCGACGGTGAATACCGGGAGTGCGGGCGGAGCGTTGACGGCTGAGTTGGAGAGGATCTAGGTTCGGAAGGTGAGTTTTTTGAACGATGACTACCGCGATACCGACGGCAAGCCGAAAGAGGCGTGCGGAGTCTACGGCATCTTCTCCCGCGAGTTATCCGGGGAGCTTGCCCAACGCACATATTTCGGGTTGTACGCTCTGCAGCACCGGGGCCAGGAATCAGCTGGAATCGCGATCTCCGACGGCGAGCGCACCACCGCGATGCGCGACATGGGCCTCGTCTCCCAGGTCTTTGACGGCCCGAAACTAGCCACACTCGAACCGGGACACATATCCCTCGGACACGTCCGGTACTCGACGACGGGTTCGGCCTCGTGGGAGAACGCCCAGCCCGAGTTTCAGGGGCGAGGCGAGATCAACGTGGCCGTAGCCCACAACGGCAACCTCGTGAACGCCGAGGTCTTGCGTGATGAGTTGAGCGGTGAGGGATTTCGATTCAACTCAACCTCGGACACGACACTAATAGCGGCCTCTGTAGTCGGGGAGTTGGAAAAAGATCGATCAATCGGCGAGGCCGTTCTGGGTGCAATGAAGCGTCTCGAAGGCGCGTATTCGGTAGCCATGATCTGCGAGGACTCCCTCGTGGCGTTCCGTGACCCCTACGGGTTCCGTCCATTGTGCATCGGCGAGGTCGAAGGCGGATACGTCGTTTCCAGTGAGACATGCGGCCTGGACATTATCGGGGCTAAGTTTGTACGTACCGTGAAGCCTGGCGAAGTCGTGGTAATTGACGACGATGGATTGCACGCCTTTCAGGGTGAGAGCCCGCGTCACTCGCTGTGCGTATTCGAATACGTGTATTTCGCCCGCCCGGACTCGCGCTTCGACGGCCACGAAGTCGCCGGGTCGCGTCAGAGGATGGGGGAGCTTCTGGCAAAAGAGTCGCCGGTGGAGGCGGATGTGGTCATTCCGGTGCCGGACTCTGGGATCATGGCGGCGGTCGGGTATTCGAGGGCGAGCGGTATTCATTATGCTGAGGGGCTTATAAAGAACCGGTACGTTGGGCGGACGTTTATCGAGCCTGCGGATGGTATGCGACAACTCGGTATTCGGCTGAAGTTAAACCCGCTGCCGTCCGTGATCGAAGGTCAGCGTATCGTGGTTATTGATGATTCCATCGTGCGAGGGAACACGAGCCGCAAGCTGGTCGAGTTGTTGTTCGAGGCGGGTGCGGTGGAGGTTCATTTCCGGGTTTCGTCGCCGCCGGTTACCGGGCCGTGCCACTATGGTATAGATATGGACAGTCCGGATCAACTCGTGGGAGCCAACTACTCGATTGAGGAGATCCGGAACCAGATCGGTGCCACATCACTCGCCTACCTCTCAACGGATAGCATGGTAGCCGCCACCGGCCAACCGAAACACGATCTCTGCCGAGCTTGCTTCGACGGCGAATACCCAATAGTCGGAATATCCAGCAAGAACGCCCTCGAAAACCGCACCCACTATGCCGGTACGCGGGGCGGATGAAACTCGCGAAGACCGGCTTACTAACCATCCGTCGCTACGAGCGGGGGGATCACGCCGCCGTGCTGGAGCTTCACGAAGCGGGATTGCGCGAGATGGATACTCTTATCGAGGAGCCGGGCTTCTACCGGGACCTGCTAGACATCGAGGGTGTATACCTCGGAGGTGATGGGGAATTCCTTGTCGGCGTTTGTGATGGACAGGTCGTGGCGATGGGCGGGCTTCAGAAGACCTCGCCGGGACGCGCCGAGGTCAAGCGTATGCGCGTTGCTGCGGCCTTCCGAGGACAAGGGTTCGGACAGGAGATCCTGGACGCGCTCCACAACCGCGCGGCCGCCCTGGGCTACACGACGTTGCACCTGGATACCGGCACAAACCACGAGGCTGCCCGAACCCTGTACGAGACGAACGGCTACCGAAAGACTCGACTAGGCACCGTAGGTCCGGTCGAGTGCATCTTTTACGAGAAGAGTATCCGTGCCTGAAGACGGCCACAGCTACGAGGCAGCCGGAGTCTCTATCGAGCGTGGTGAACGCGCCGTGGAAATGATGCGCGAGGCCGTCGAGGGAACTCACGGCCCGGAGGTTTTGGGCGGTTCCGGCGGCTTCGCGGGGCTTTACGCCCTGGCCGGGTATCGCGAGCCCGTGCTCGCCTCGACCATCGACGGTGTCGGGACTAAAGTACTCGTCGCTCGAGAGATGGAACGGTACGATTCTTTGGGCGCGGACATCGTGAACCACTGTGCTAACGACGTGTTGGCGACCGGTGCGCGACCGCTGTTTTTTCTGGACTACATAGCAACCGGAAGGTTGGATCCCACCTCTGTAGCGGATGTCGTGCGAGGTGCGGCTGAAGCATGCCGATCTCTAGGCATCGCCCTCGTTGGCGGCGAAACGGCGGAGATGCCGGACCTCTACGCCGCCGGAGACTTCGACCTCGTCGGTGTCTGTGTCGGAGCCCGCGAACGCTC
>JBGTDE010000203.1:0-4151 GCA_041748475.1 Rubrobacteraceae bacterium
AATGATGGGCGCGCTAGCTCACTACATCACCACCAAGGAAGGTACGCTGCAGCCCATAAACTCCAACTGGGGTCTCGTGCCGACCGTCCCGAAAAAAGAGAACGGCAAGCGTCTCACCAAACCCGAGCGTCGGCAGCGTCAAGCTCGAACGGCGCTAGCTGAGCTAGATGGGTTTCTGGCCGTTGAGCAGCGGGCTTCGGTGGCCGGATAGCCTTCAGGCAGCGGCCACTACCAAAGCTCGCTCACGCGGTACCAGTTCTTCTGTAAGAATCCGGCTTCTTCGTAGCCCTTCGCGGCGACGAGGGGTGTTTCGCCGACGTTCTGACCGTCTAGGAGAACTTCGACTTTCCCGATTTCATCGCCCTTACGCACGGATTCAGGGGCTTTGTCTTTGGTCACGCGGCGCTCTATCTTTGCACCGGGACCGACCAGGACTTCCACGTCTTCAGCGGCGGCGAGATCTACTGATTCATCCCGGCGGAATGGCGCGTCTATCTGTTCGTAGGTCTTGTCCTTTGGGACGATGACTTCACGTTTGTAGTTGTCGAAGGCGTATTCGAGGATGCGTTGGGAACCGGCGAAGCGTTCATCTTCGCTCGTGGCTCCAATGACGGCTGCCATGTAGGACTCTTCGCCAGCTTCGGCGGATGAGATCAAGGACGCCCCGCTGCCGGGCGTGGTGCCGGTCTTGACACCGGTGGCGGACGGATATGTGTTCAACAGGTAGTTGGTGTTGGTGAACTCTATCTTGCGATCCTTGGTGGTGATGGAGGCATCCACCGTATCGACCATCTCGCGGAACTCCTTGTATTCGAGTGCGGCGTCGGTGATCTTCAACATATCCCGCGCACTCGAATAGTGCTTGTTTGAGTCGAGGCCCGCCGGGTTCTCGAACTGGGTGTTCTTTAACTCCATCTCTTTGGCTTTGTTGTTCATCTTCTCAACGAATCCACCGACTCGACCATCACCGAGGTGCTCGGCGAGCGCGTAGACCGCGTCGGTGGCGGATGGCACGAGAGAGGCGAGCATGAGCTCCCGCACGCTTACTTTCTCTCCGGCCAAAAGACCGATGTTGCTGTACGTGAAACCTGCGTAAGAGGCGGCGTTCTGGGAGATGGTCACTTCTTCGTCGAGGTCTACATCTTCGTCTAGCGCGACGAGCGCGACCATTACTTTTGTGGTCGAAGCTATGGGGAGTCTCTTGTCCGGGTTCTGGCTTGCGAGCAACCGCCCGGACTCCTCGTCCGCGACGGCCCACGAACCAGCGTCCACCGTCGGGGGCTTGACGGGTTTGTCCTTTTCGTCCTGCGCGAGAGCTGGCGTTCCGGTGCCTAACGTGGTGAAACAGAGCAAGGCGACCGCGACCACGAGAGTTCTGACTAACGGGATCCGGTACTCCGCCACACTTAGCTCCTTCTCGCTGGGACAGTGCATACTATTCTGCACCGCCCGCTGCACATGCGCCACCTCGAAGCTGTGGTTGGCGAGAAAAATTTACAGCTTTCCTCCGTCTACGTCTCTCAACGCCGTAGTCAGGATGGTCTCGACGAGATCCTCGAACGGAATCCCCGCTGCTTCGGCGGCTAGTGGCAGAGTTGAGGTTTCCGTAAAGCCGGGGATGGTTTTGGCATCCAGGATCCAGGGTTCACCGTCCTCGTCGACGATGGTATCGACCCGTGCGAAACTCGAACACCCGAGCGCGGCATAAGCTGCCAGCGCTGTCTCCTCCAGCCGGACGGCGGTCTCTGGTGGGATCTCCGCCGGTATGGCGAAGTCGGTCGCGCCGGGCGTGTACTTTGCCTCGAAGTCGTACTCGCCCTCCCTGGGCCGTATCTCGACGAGACCCAGAGCGCGAGCCGCTTCCCCGGCGGGCTCCAAAATGGGTATGGATACCTCGCTACCGGAGACCCAATGCTCCAGCAAAATCTTGGAATCGTACCCGAACGCTTCGTACACGGCCTCCAATAGCGCATCCGGTCCCTCAACCCGCGTAAGTCCGAGCCCCGAACCCTCGCGCGCGGGCTTCACCGCCAGCGGATAACCGACTGAGTCAGCCGCCGTTCCGAGAGCCGCTGCAGCACCCATCTCGCTCATGGCCCTCTTGAGGAAGGTCCGAAACGGTGGGGTGGGTAACCCTGCGGCCCGTAAGGCCCGTTTCGCGTAGTCCTTGTCCATGCACCGGATGCTCGACAGCGGCCCGCTTCCAGTGTATGGAATACCGAGCGTCTCAAGAAGCGCCTGCACCGTGCCGTCCTCGCCGCCCGGCCCGTGTAGGCACACGAAGGCCGCGTCGGGCGAGTTCCGCATGAGGGTATCGGTGGTGTCTTCCTCTATATCCAGGGGATGAACTTCGTGGCCGAGGCGTTCGAGGGCGTGTTGGACGCGCCGTCCGGTAAGGAAGGAGACATCTCGCTCCATAGAGTGCCCACCGCGTAGGACCGCTACTCGGGCCATCGCCTAGCCTTCAGAGCGGGTGCTAGCGGTGCGGGTAGCCGTGCGGTGGCTCTGATTCGCGCTCTGTTGAGAGCCGCGTTCGAGGTCTCCGCGGAGTGCCATCCGGTCGCGGATAACCTCCGAGAGGATCTCGATTCCGCGCCGGATCTTGTCGGGTTCGACGAACGAGAAGTTGAGCCGCATGCAGTTCTTGCCTTCGCCACCTGCGTAGAAGCCCTCGCCCGGCACGTAGGCAACGTTCTTGGCAATAGCTCGCGGCAGCATCGCCGTCGCGTCGAGGTAGGTTGGCAGCGTGGCCCAGACGAAGAGTCCGCCTTCGGGGTGCGTCCAGTGGACTTCCTTCGGCATGAACTCCGCCAGCGCGTCGAGCATCGCTTGCTGGCGTTCCTTGTAGAGTTTATTCAGGCGGGTTACATAGGCCAGCCAGTCCGAGTTCTGGAAGAAAGAGGTGATCATCATCTGCGACAGGTTCGAGGAGCAGAGGTCCGCGCCCTGTTTACCGATGTTGATCTTGTGCAGAATCCCCGGTTGCGCGTGGACCCATCCAAGCCGCACGCCCGGAGCGAATATCTTAGAGAACGTACCGAGGTAGATCACCCGGTCAACATCCCCGTCTTGCTGTTCGATGGCCGAGATCGTCGGCAACGCGTCGCCCTCGAAGCGGAGCATCCCGTAAGGATTGTCTTCGAGGATTATGAGGTCGAACTCCCGGGCGATCTCCAACAACTCCCGGCGGCGCTCGGCGGCCATCGTCACACCGGTCGGGTTTTGGAAGTTTGGCACCGTGTAGATGAACTTGGTGTGAATGCCTTGCTTTCGAGCCCTCGAAAGAGCTTCACGAGCGGCGACCGGGATCATGCCCGCCCGATCCATCGGCACGTGTATGATCCTCGGCCTATACGCCGCGAACGCATTCAAAGCCCCCGCGTAGGTCGGCCCCTCGCACAGCACCGCGTCGCCCTCGTCCAGAAAGACCCGCGCTACGAGATCCAGGGCTTGTTGAGCCCCGGTAGTCGTGAAGACTTCTCCTTGGGTCGCCGGGGTTCCTTCGGCGGCCATCACCTCGACTATTACGTCTTTGATCTTCTCCAGCCCACCCGTTGGTCCGTACTGCAACGCTTGCGCGCTCTCGGCGGCTACGTTATCCGAGATCGCCCGAAACGCTTCCTCGCCAAAGGCCCGCGTATCCGGGAAACCTCCCGCTAACGAGATGATGCCGGGCCGTGAGAGCGTCGCCATCAGGTCGCGTATCGCGCCACTCTTCATCCCGCGCACGCGGTTCGCGTACAAGAAATCGAATCTATCGAGGTCTACGAGGGGCATAGGATTACCTCTTCTCCGTCGCTGCTGTCTGTACGTCTCTCCAACCAAGGTTCTCGTGCAATACTCGCCACAACTCCGGGGCCATCTCAAAGCGGCTGGTACTGCACCGGTGACCCCGAATAGATAGCGCTCGCAGGGATTCGTCTCCGGCGCCCATCGCGATCGGGTCGACCACCGCGCCGATCACATACGCCTGTTCGACCATTTGATCTTCTTCGAGCGACACCCCGACCCGGGCCATCAACTCCGGCTGCACGACTGGCCCAAAATGATAGCCGGTCGTGGCCGCCAACAATCCGCCCGCCCTCAAGACCAAGTCATACTGTAACCCCGAGCCACCACACTGAACGTCTTCGAGGATGGTATTGAACGAC
>JBGTDE010000204.1:0-2685 GCA_041748475.1 Rubrobacteraceae bacterium
CCGCCACCGGGTCAGGCCCGCTTCAGCCTGCCGCGGGCGCTTCTAGTCGGCGGAGTGGCAGGCATCGTGGGCGGCTGGGCCTTCGGCAAGTGGATGGCGCAGGTCGATTTCTTCCCGCTCATCGCCGGTCTGGTCGACTCGGACTCGGCCATGGTAGGCATGACGCTCCATTTTGGGATCGCAGTCGTCATCGGCGCGAGCTTCGGCGTGTTGTTTCAGCGCGACGTGCGCGGCCTCGGGTCGTCTTTAGGCTGGGGGCTGGCATACGGCATATTCTGGTGGTTCCTGGGTCCGCTCACGCTCCTTCCCATCTTGCGGGGCGGCCTGCCCGACTGGTCTTACCAACAGGGCGGTGCCCTATTCGGTTCGCTGGTGGGGCACGTGATCTTCGGCCTGCTGTTGGGCTTGGTCTACGCCGCGCTGGACAGGCTCTGGGTTGGCTTCTTCTACGAGTCGGACCCGATCCACCGCGAGGTCGAGGGGCCGGGGACGCGCACGCTGCGCTCGTTGGGTTGGGGCGCGGCGGCGAGCCTTGCGGGGGGCCTGCTGTTCAGCTTGGTGATGGTCACAACCGGCGTACTCCCGCAGATAGCGGGCCTAGTGGGTGGCTCATCGCCGGTACTCGGGTTCGTGGTCCACATGGGGATCAGCACGCTCATCGGGACGAGCTACGGTGTGCTGTTCCGCCACGAGGCTTTTGATCTCGGATCCGGCATCGCGTGGGGCATGGTGTACGGGCTGACCTGGTGGTTTGTGGGCAACCTGACGCTGTTGCCGATCCTGCTCGGTCATCCGTTCGTCTGGACCACCGGGGCGGCGTCCGCCGGGTTGCCATCGCTGGTGGGGCACCTGATCTACGGTGCCGCTACGGCCTGCGTGTTCCTGCTGCTGGAGCGCCGCCACGCCGGCTGGCTGCGGCTCGACCCACGCGTCGCCGCCAGGGAAGCACGCCGACAGCGCCCGACGGGGACCCCGGCGCCCGCGCTGTGGCTGTTTGTGCTGGGGCTGGGGGTGATGCTGCCGGTAATGCTAGGATAGGGTCATCACGACCCGGCCCGGAGACGGTGCGGCAGTATTAGGAACCATACATCTGGAAAGCTGCAGAGCCCGTACAAAGCTACCAATGGGAGGCATCGGAGAACAATGACGCAGCGCACGCATGGCAGGCGCGCCCTGGTAACAGGCGGGGCAGGGTTGATCGGCTCGCACCTTTCGGACCTGCTTCTGAAGCAAGGCTACAGGGTCCGCATCCTCGACAACCTCGAACCCAACACCCACCGCAACGGCAGACCAGCCTGGGTATCATCGGAGGCTGAGTTTGTCCATGCGGATATCCGGGATGCCGGAGCGGTAAGGGCCGCGCTCGACGGCGTGGACATCGTCTTTCATCAGGCGGCCTACGGCGGTTACATGCCTCAGATGGCTAAATACGTCCACGTCAACAGCTTCGGTACCGCCCAGATACTCGAAATCATCCGCGACGAGAACCTGCCCGTAAAGAAAGTCGTAGTCGCCTCCTCGCAGGCCGTCTACCGCGAGGGCGCGGCGGACTGCCCACAACACGGTCTCGTCTTTCCCGAAGCCCGCCCAACGGATCGGCTCGCGAAGGGTGACTACGCCGTGCGCTGTCCCGTGTGCGGAGAGCCTTCAGACTCCGTTCCAACGCCCGAGGAGGCTCCGATGGGCGGTGAGACGGTTTATGCGATCACCAAATCCGACCAGGAAAGATTGACCCTCGCCTGGGGTCGGCAGACTGGAATACCTACGGTGGCGCTGCGCTACTCCTGCACCTATGGGCCGCGCCAGTCCGTCTTCAATCCTTATACGGGGGTGATCGCGATCTTCGCCACCCGCCTCTTGAACGGTCAGCCGCCCGTGCTCTACGAAGACGGAGAGCAGACCCGCGACCTCTGCTTTGTGGGTGATGTCGCAAGTGCCAACCTGCTCGTCGCCGAGAGCGACGCGCTTGACGGGCTCCCGGTCAACGTCGGTAGCGGCCGGGCGACTACGATCCGGGAAGTCGCCGCGTCTGTAGCGGAGGCTCTGGACGTGCGGATAGAGCCCCTCGTCAGGGGGGAGTTCAGGCCCGGTGAGATGCGCCACCTGACCTCGGACATCTCCCGCATCCGCACGGTCGGCTACGAGCCGCAGGTGGAGTTAGCCGATGGAATAGAGCGGTATCTTGACTGGATCCAGGCTCAGGGAGATATCCACGACTATTTCGCGGAGGCCGAAGAACTCCTCCGAGAGAAGCGTATCGTTCACAGTGCGACCACCACAAACCCCAAGTCCTAGAAGGCGAGGCCGGACGCGATGAAGCGGTTGGAGCTACCCGCTGACTCGGCGATCAAGACCTTGCGGCACGGAGTAGCACAATCCGTCGAACGCCGGGTGGATTTACTAGCGGTGCTAGCTCTAACCCTCCTTACTCTATTCGCGAGTCGAGATCTCGTCAGCGGCGGCATCATGGTCGGCAAAGACACTATCACCCAGTTCTATCCCTGGTACTCGTATCTCGGCGAGCGCCTGAGTTCCGGCGAGATACCGGGCTGGAACCCGAGCCAATTCTCGGGGGCTCCCTTCGCGGGCGATCCGCTCTCCGGCTGGGCTTATCTTCCCGCGATGCTGTTCTTCACGCTACTGCCAGTAGACGCCGCCGCTGCCGCTTATCTGATCTTCCACCTC
>JBGTDE010000205.1:0-4237 GCA_041748475.1 Rubrobacteraceae bacterium
AAGAGTGCGACATCCACCCCGGCAGCCTTGACCGCCTCTTCCACCTCCGCGGGATCCTCCCCCATCGGCCACCAGAACTCGACAGCGCCAAAACCAGCCTCCGCCGACCGCCCGAAACGCTCCAAAAACGGCACTTCCTTGAACAAGATTGAGACGTTCACACTGAACTTCATACCGCCGCATTACCTCCTGTATATCTTTATCATATCAACATACAAAACTATTATTTCATCCACCGGAACTCATAATATACGTACTGTTTGTTACTGTCAAGAAGTTTTCGAGGCTACACAGTTGTTTGGATATATGGTCGCGGTTGTCGGGATCACTGCATCAGCGAACGGTTTTCGCAGTCGGGATCGAAGCTGGGTTGAAGTACTATAAGTAGGGCGATAGGAAGAGAATCGTCGCTGCGGACTCTTCGATCAGTCGATCACCGCTTTTGGATTTGTAGATGGAGAGTCAGGTTTGGATGAGGGTGCGACTAAAAAAGTTTTCAGTCGGGAGTATCTTCAGGACAACCTACTCAGATAGGGCGGCGGCCAGGATATCCCGGATCTCTGCTTCGTCCGGCATGCGCGGGGTATTGCCCAGCACGGGATCCTGAACAATATCCCTCACTAGGCCGGGGATCATATCCTCCACCACGCCGAGGTCCGCCAGGGTCCGCTCCTCGATGGCTTTACCGGCAAGCTCTTCTATGGCGGTGATGGCCGAAAGCGCGTCTTCTTTGCCACCATCCGGGCTCGCAACTCCCAGAGAATTTGCCGCAAGAACCAGTTTTTCGAGGCTCGCTGGTAGGTTGAATCTCAGCACGTACGGCAGTACGACTGTGAGGGCTACGCCGTGCGCAGCATGCGTGCGGGCAGAGATCGAGTGCGCCAACCCATGACAGAGTCCGAGGCCCGTACCGCTGGAGAAAGCCCGACCCGCCATGTGAGAGGCAAGAAGCATCTGCGAACGGGCTTCCAGGTTCGAGCCGTCGGACAAGACCACCGGCAGCCAGCGGCTCACCATGCGGACAACTTGCAGAGAGACTCCGTCGGCATAAGGGTTGGAACTGCGCGACATAAGAGCTTCGAGGGCGTGTACGAGTGTGTCCATGCCCGTGGCCGCAGTGGCGCCGCGTGGCAGACCGAGCGTGAGCAGAGGATCCAGGACACTGGCTTTGGGCCTCACGCTCGGGTGTCCAATGTAGAATTTTCTTTCGTTGACAGGATCGGTGATTACACCAAAGTAGTTGGTCTCCGAGCCCGTACCCGAAGTAGTCGGTACCGCCACCACAGGCAAGCCTGGATTCTCCTGATCCAGGGTAAAGTTCAGTGACTCGACCGGCCCTGGATTAGCGGCGTGTAGCGCTATGCCTTTGCCGGAATCGAGCGACGAACCGCCCCCGACCGCTACGACCACCGTGTCCGTCAATCCGTATCTCCGCAGCGCTTCGCTACCGGCCTTGATATCTGAAGTGCTTGGGTTTGGGGTGACCCGATCGAAGACTTCGACAACCAAGCCCTCGCCTTCAAGACTTTCAAGGATCGGAGCCAGAACGCCCGAGGCTACTATGCCAGAGTCGCAGACCACAAAGACGCGAGACCCACCGGCTTCTCTCACGAGTCTTCCGATGCGCGTCGCTTCGCCGGGACCAAAAAGCACCGAGCCGGAAGGCGGCATTTCAATAGTTTGCCCAATGCGCATCCTTCAGCTCCTCAAGTCTATCCAGGTGGTTTTTAGCTGCTCGTAATTTTCAAGGGCGTGGAGCGACTTGTCGCGGCCAAAGCCGGATTGTTTGAAGCCCCCGAACGGCACGGTTATGTCGGCGGTGTCGAAAGAGTTGATCCAGACCGTTCCGGCCCGAATCGCCGCCGCGGTCCGGTGGGCGACACGGATATCCTGACTCCAGACCGAAGCCGCGAGCCCGTAATCCGTGGCGTTTGCCAGAGCAATAGCTTCATCTTCGTCGGAGAACTCAAGTACGGAGAGTACGGGACCGAAGATCTCCTCGTTCGCCACCCGCATCTCCGGCCTGACGAGATCCAGTACCGTCGGCTCCACGTAGAACCCGCCACTCTCTTCCCGGACCCGCTTCCCACCGACCGACACCGTCGCCCCCTCTTCGGCACCTATTCCTATGTAGCCTACGACCTTCTCCAACTGGCCACTGTCTATTACGGCCCCCATCGCCGTCTCGGGCTCCAGCGGATCTCCCGGTACCATTTTCGCCGCGTGCACCGCGATGCGTTCCAGAAGCTCGTCCTTCACCCCGCGATGAACCACAAGCCGGGAGCCCGCGTGGCAAGTTTGCCCAGCGTTATAGAAGATGCCCGAGGCCACGCTGGATGCTACGGTTTCGAGATCCGGGGAGTCCTTCATGACTACCTGTGGGCTTTTGCCACCGCATTCCAGAGAGACCTGTTTCATGTTCGACTCTCCGGAATACTGGAGAAACTTCTTGCCGATCTCGGTAGAGCCGGTAAAGGCGATCTTATCTACATCGGGATGCAGACCAAGTGCGGCCCCCGCTGTTGGGCCAAAGCCCGGCAAAACGTTCAGGACACCGTCCGGCAATCCAGCTTCAGCGGCTAGTTCTCCCAGAGCGAGCGCCGTCAGTGGAGACTGTTCGGCGGGCTTGAGCACGACGGAGTTGCCGGTTGCGAGAGCCGGAGCAAGCTTCCAGCAGGCGACGATCATGGGATAGTTCCAGGGCACGACAGCCCCAACCACCCCGACAGGTTCGCGAGTAACAAGCGCAAGGGATTCCGGGCCGGTAGGAGAAATTTCCCCATAATGCTTGTCTATGGCCTCAGCGTACCATTCTATGCACTGAGCCGAAGCGGGTATGTCCACTGTCAGAGAATCCGAGATCGGCTTTCCGACATCCAGGCTCTCGACCAACGCTAACTCTTCCAAGCGCTCGCGGATGAGCCCGGCGAGCCGGAGCATTATCTGCTTCCTTTTAGCGGGTGCCATGCGCGACCAGCGCCCATCTTCGAAGGCCCGGCGAGCCGCCCGCACCGCCCGGTCTATGTCCTCCGCGTCGCACTCGGCGACCTGGTTGAGGACGCTACCGTCTCGCGGCGTGATGTTATCAAACCGCTTACCGGAGGCCGCGTCCACGAACTCTCCATCGATCCAAGCCTGGTTTCTTAGTTGTACGTGGTGCGCCCGTTCATGCCACTTGGACATCTCTATACCTCGATCCGATCGTGGTCCAATACGGCTCCGAGACCTGGAGCGTCCGGGATTCTCAGGCAACCGTCGTTGTCTATCTCCAAAGGCTCGGCAAGCATAAAGTCCCGGCGCTCGGGTGTCCAGCCTGGCGGGTCGTACGGAAACTCCAGGTAAGGCCCGCCGCCCACCCCAGCCGTCACGTGCAGGTTCGCGAGCAGCCCGAGCCCGTCCGTCCAAGTGTGCGGCGTGAACCAATGGTTGTGGGCCATCGCAAGCTCCGCGACAAACCGAGCCCTTTGTATCCCTAGCGTGAGCACCACATCCGGCTGATACACGTCCAGCGCGTCCGCCTCTATAAACCTGATCACCTCCTCCCAGTTGCGGGCCATCTCACCCCCGGCCACGCGCACGCCGGTACGTTCTCGCAAATTCTTGAGACCTTCGAGGTCCGAGTACGGTAGCGGCTCTTCCAACCAAAACACGTTCAGGTCCGCTAGAGTGTCCGCTATACGTCGTGCGGCGGTCAAGTCTATCGAGCGGCTCGCGTCTCCGGCCATTCGCCAGGACTCGTTCAGATCCACCATGATCTCCATAGAGTCGCCGACAGCGTCCCGCGTCGCGGCAACGGCGGCTAGTCCTTCTTTTAGCTGGTTCGGGTCGACGCGGATCTTCATGGCCCTAAAGCCTTCTTCCCGGAGTGCCAGCGCCGACTCGGCACGCTCGGGTGGCGACTTGAGTTCCCCGCAAGAAGCGTAGACCGGTAGCCGGTCCCCACTGCCGCCGAGCAGCCGCGCCACCGGCTGTTCGCAGGCTTTGCCGATGATGTCCCAGAGGGCAGCTTCAAGCGTCCAGTAGGCCTTAGCGTGAAACTGGATCGTCTCCAGGACCCGAGAGTGGCGTGAGATCTCGAACGGATCCCTTCCAACAAACAAGTGCTCGAAGTCCTCGAACCCCGCCATGTTGCTACCACCGCCTATCCCAGTGATCCCCTCGTCCGTCTGTACAAGCACAACATCGGCCTCAAACGCGGTGCGGGGTGTCGGGTCCCAGGCGGCGTTAAGAGGTGGGT
>JBGTDE010000206.1:0-12322 GCA_041748475.1 Rubrobacteraceae bacterium
GCGTGACCCCATCGGACGGACGTGGGAGTTTGTGACCTGGGCGAGCGGTCTCCAGGATGAACGCTTCACCTACTACCTCGGCACGCTCTGGGCGGGTGCGCCCTGGCATTATCCAGTCGTGATGCTGGTCGCTATCGTGCCGCTCGCCGTAGCCATAGCGGGCATCGTCGGTACATGGAAGTTGTTTCGGGATGCTCGTAATTCGGCGGCTGGTTGGTTGCTTATCAACCTCGCGCTCGTCGTAGGGGTAGCGGGTTCGGGGCTCGTGCCGATTTACGGTGGACCCCGACAATTTCTGGCTTCGTTCCCGCTGTGGGCGATGTGCGCCGGTATCGGCGTTGGATGGTTGATCTCGCGGACGCGGCTCAGGATGCCGGTCGTGTTGGCGATCTACGCGGCGCTATCACTGCCGGGAATCCTATGGACCGGAGCATCCAACTCCCTCGAATACTACGGGGAAGGGGTCGGTCTGATCCCCGGCGCTAACGCCCTCGGCTTCGAGACGACTTACCTTGCGGACACTTACAAGCCCGCCGTCAAATGGCTAAACGAGAACGCGAAACCCGACGCTACGGTCTACGCCCAGGCTGGCACCTACGCCGCGCTCGAAACGTATCGCCGCACTGGTGCGATGCGCGAAGATCTTCGTCCAGCGTATCTTCGACCAATCGCCCCGGAAGGCAAGTTCACCAGCGACGAAGCTCCGCGTGAAGATTCATTCTTTCTCCTGCTGCCGCGCCAGGCAATCTATACGGATCAAATGCTCGCCCTCGAAAAGAAAACACCTCTCTACGCCTACGAGAAAGGCGGCGTGCCACTCGTGAAAGTCTACTCTGGCAGTGCCGTCGCCCCAACCCTGAACGTGGACGGTCGACCGGAAGTCCAGAGGCTTGGGCTTGTAAACTCGCTCGTGGCCGGTGGCCTTGTTTTGGCGGTGGTCGGCGCTCTGGTGGTGGCGCGGAGGCGTGCAATTAGGGTGAGATGAGTATTTTCCGGGCTTTATGGTGGGTTTTGGAGAGAAAACCGGTGTTTGGGAAACCTTTTTGGGTGTGGAGCGTATATATTCTCTAGTATGGATTACGCACCGACAGTATCTGTGAGCGGTTGGAGAGCGAGGCTCAAGGGGCTCTCGGCTCAGCGGGGCCTTTTGGAGGATAACGATCTCGTCGCTCGAACTTTGAAGGGCGACTTGCGTTCTTATGAAGAGTTGGTGAAGAGGTACGAGAGGTTGGTCGGGCGCGTGCTGTATTCGTATGCTCGGCGGGAGATCTCGGTTGAAGACCTCGTCCAGGAGACTTTCCTGCGGGCCTACGACCGCTTGAGCACTTTCAATCCGGCCTACCGATTCAAGACCTGGCTACTCGCCATCGCCAACAACCTCGGGGTCGATACCCTGCGTCGGCGGCGCGAAATCGTCGAGTTCAACCCCGAAATCCATGCGGATCATCCCGGTTCGTCGGATGCCAGCGCACCAGATACGCAGGTACTGGAAGCCGAGCGCTCCAGGGTCGTTCAAGAGGCTATAAAGACCTTGCCGGAGACCTACAGCGTTCCCCTGGTACTCCGCTACAACGAAGAGATGAGTTACGCGGAGATCTCCGAAGTCCTCGATCTGACCGTTCCCGCCGTGAAGAGCCGACTCTTCCGTGCCCGCAACATGCTCGCCGAGAGACTCGGCGACCGGGAGGCTGCCGGATGAGCCTACGCCACGAGCCGGATGCCGGGTGTTGCGACCCGGAGGTCGTCTTCGAGTTGGCCGACGGGGCTCTCACGCCCGACCGACGCCACGAGGTACGGGAGCATATACAGGTCTGCGACGAGTGCGCCGGTCTCTACGAGCGAGAACGGGGCTTGAACGAATCACTGGGCGCGATGAAGTTCGAAGAGTCGGAGGAGCGTTCGGTTTGTCGGGGGGTTGCGATGGCGTTGCCGACCCGGCATTTCAGAGTGCGGTTCCTTTGGTCGGCTCTGGCGGTCGCAATGTTGCTCGGGGCTGTCGCCTCTATTGGGGTCGACGGTGTTTCACCCCTGACTTATTGGGCTAGCATGGTCGGTGAGTTCTGGGGTTACATTTCGGGGATCAGTGCGTTCTTGAGCACGATGCTCGCTGTTGCGGGTTCCACGCTACTGGTAGCGCTTGCGGTTGGAGCTCTGATCGACCTCGTCATAGCCGCCGCCATAGTTTCGGCGGCCCGCCGCACATGAACCCGGTAGCAGTACTACCCGCCCGGACCCAGGTCCGGGCCTCGTTTCGCTGGCTGGCAATAGCCTTCGCCCTAGCGGGGGGTGTGGCCATTCTCCTTACCCCGATACCAGCCCAAGCCGTCGAGAACAAGACCTACGGGGATGTCACAGTGCCGGTCGGTGCCAATGTCGATGAAGTCCATACCGGCATGGGAAACGTCGTGGTGCATGGAGCCGTCAAGGGCGACGTCAAGACTGGTTCCGGCAACGTGGAGGTGTTTGGCCCTGTGGGCGGCAACGTAAAAGCTGGGCAAGGAAACGTCAGAATAGAAGCTCCCGTGGAGGGAGATGTCAAGTCGGGCTTCGGCGACGTTTACATAAACGCCACCGTGAAGGGTGATGTGGATGTAGGTCGCGGAGACGTGCGATTTGGCAAGGAAGCTCGGATCCAGGGCGATCTCCGGTGCTCCAGCGGTCGGATCCAGAACGGTGCTGGCACCGTGGTCGCGGGAGAGACGCTCTCCGGGATGGCCAGGGACTTCGACGATAACCCCGGGCCCGGTGCTTCTCAGGTGGTGGGATTCGTTGCCTGGGTTCTGGGCACGCTCGCGCTCGTGGGGATCACGGTACTCGCCGCCATTCTGATGCCGCATAAGCTCGAATCCGTCACACGACAGGCGGAGGCAGCCCCCTGGATCTCGTTGACCTTCGGAGTCCTCTCGATGCCAGTCGTGGTTATGTTGATGGTTATTCTAGCCGTCTCCATCGTAGGCTCGCCCCTGATCCTGCTGTTCATCCCGGCCTACGTAGCACTAGCAATCTTCGGACTGGTGGTGATCTCATTCCTCGCAGGCCGCAGGCTGCTCTTCGCCACAGGCCGCTATCACGGCGGCAACGCTCTAGCCGCCATCGTCGGTTCCCTAGTCGTCGCGGCGATTTACGGCATCCCATACGTCGGTCAAATCATCTTCATCGCCCTAGCTCTACTCGGCCTCGGGGCGACCATACTCACCCTCTTCAACCACCGTCGCTCACGAAACCCTGCGCCTTCCTATGAAGCCTACGTCCAAGAGCGGAGCGAGGCTTAAGCCTCTCCGATAAAACTCTGCAATCTATCCTAAGTCGAGACGCTGAATAAACTCCTGACGATTGCCGAACGGGTCTCGGGTCTCAAAACGGTCGTGGCCGGGAATCGGGACCGAGTCTGAGATTTCTAGTCCGGCCTCCGCGAGTCGCTCGCGCCAGACAGTGAGGTCGCCTACTTCGTAGGCTAGGCGAGCCTTCGTGGCTTTCTGGTCCACGCCGTCTTCGGTGCCGATGTGGATCGTGCATTCTCCAGCCGTCATCCAGAAGCCACCCCGTCCTGCCGGAGATTCAGGCTTGCCTATCTCCTCGAATACGAGAACGTCCAAGTAGAAGTCTCGGGCTTCGGTTTCGGCGTGTTTGGGGATGGTTATCTGAGCGTGATGCAGGCCGTGGATCATCGGCGATCCGAGGGAATGAGGGAATATATAAACGTGTCGCGGAGGTCGCCGCTAGTGGAGGCTTGGTCGTTTCGGAGTGTGCCTTCGAGTCTGTATCCGGCTTTTCCGGCGACGCGAGCACTGGCTTTGTTGAGTGTGTCGCATTGGATCTCGACTCGCCGTGCCTCTAGCTTATCGAATGCGAAATCCGTGATCCCTTGCACCGCCTCGGTAACGTAGCCCTGACCGGCGAATCTAGTGCGGCACCAGTACCCGATCTCGAACTTGGGAACTTCCCAGTCCATCCGATGCAACCCACTCGAACCTACAAGCGTCTCTGTACCCTTGAGAAACAACAACAGCATTAAGTCCGTCCGCTCCAGGAAACGTACCCGCGACCGACGCATACTTTTCTCGGAATCCTCGACCGTCTCGTGCTCCTTCGGCCACGGCATCCAGGGCATCAGCTCGTCCATTGACTCGTTGACGGCGGCGTGCATCTCCGGGCCGTCGCCCGGTTGCGGGGCGCGGATCTTCAACCGCTCGGTCTCGAAGCTTTCGGGGAAGTCTCTGAGGATGGGTGGTTTCATTCGCGCTACCTTCTTGAGTACGTATGCCGTGAGGCTTTGAGATGTTTCTAGCCTGCGCCGATCCGCAGGATACGTTTATATTGCGTTCGGTTCAAGCAACTGACCTGTTAGTACAAAAACTGACCAACCGTACCCCGATGCATCGCCGCCTGGCAACCGACTCGCGCACAAAACCGGCGAGCTAGAGGAGATCGAACATAACAGGCATAGTGTTGCCGCCGGGCCACAGCGATCCACCACAAAGCTTCTATGCTCCTGCGGAGCCTACTGACTGCGTGGGCGGTCTCCTTTTTTCTACTTTCGGCCAAAGACCCACCACGTATACGAGCGTATGCTTCCCAGGACGACGCTTACTACGAACTTCAGGGTACCGATTCTTGAGGGCTCGCAACCTAAAAAACGTGTACGCGTAGAACAGGAGGCATCAGATTTTCTACAGAGAAAGGAAAACTCTGTAGAATGATGATCAGTAATGTTAATGGTTTTTCGAGGATGGAGTTGGAGAACGTAGCTTATTTTCTAGCCCCTTCATTCGGAAAACCTGCTTATGGTGTAAGGCTAAAAAGGGAAGGAGTGCGGATGCAGGAGAAGAACGAAGTACATCCCAGTGCGGAGAGGGCGTTCCGGGCTATGCGGATAAGCCGTCGGCGCTTTCTACAGATTGGTGGCGCGGGGCTAGCTGGCGCGACGTTGTTGGGTGCCACGGGCTGCGGTGTCTTTGGCGGCGGTCAAGGTGGCGGTAACGGCGGCGGTGGCGGTGGAAAGAAAGTCTTCAACATGTACGAGGGTGCCGATATTCCGGACCTCAACTCAACCACGACCACAGATGCGGCGTCTTTTAGCGTCCTAGTCAACTGTATGGAAGGACTCTACCGGTTGGACGAGAACGAGGAGCCGGTTCCTGCAATGGCATCAGATGTGAAGGTGAGTGATGACAAGCTGACCTATACTTTCACCTTGCGAGACGGTGTCAAGTGGTCGAATGGAGACCCCGTTACCTCCGAGGACTTTAAATACGCTTGGACTAGGGCTATCGATCCCGAGACCGCCGGTCAGTATGCGTTTATCATTTCGGACTTTATACAGGGCGGCCCCGAATTCGCATCTGGGGATGGTAGTGCGGATGATCTGGGCATAGAGGCTCCCGACGATAAAACCTTAAAGGCGACTCTCATCTATCCTACGCCGTTCTTCCTGGGGCTTACGGCGTTTGCCACGTACTTCCCGCAGCAGAAGAAGTTTGTGGAGGATCAAGGAAAGGACTTCGCTCAGGGCGCGGATACGCTCCTCTACAATGGTCCGTACAAGATTACCGAGTTCGACGCGGCCAGCAAGGTGACTTTCGAGAAGAACGATGGTTATTGGGACAAGGGCAACGTCGACCTCGACACTATCAACGTTCGGGTGGTCAAGGATCTCAAGACCGTTCTCAATCTTTACGAAGGAGACCAGATCGACTTCGCCCGGCTCGAAGGCGAGGACGTGGAGAGGTTCAAGGACTCTCCTGATCTGGAGCAAGTCATAGAGTTCACCACTTTCTACCTGCAGTTTAACCAGGAGAACGAGGTGATGGCCAACAAGAACATCCGAGAAGCTATCGCACGGGGCTACGACAAGGAATCTTATGTAAACACCCTGCTCGCCGGGGGTTCCGTACCCGGCACGAATGGCCTCGTGCCGCCGGAGGTGGCCGGACCAGGTGACCAGACATTCCGGGAGTTCTCCGGCGACGTGGTGCCGGACTTCGATCCGAAGGCCGCGAAGGAGTTTTACCAGAAGGGTGTCGAAGAGTTGGGGCAGGAGCCCACGCTAGAGTTGTTGTCTCAGGACAGCAGTGTCGCTCGTGAAGAGTCGCAGTTCTTGCAGAGCCAGCTCCAAGAGAACCTCGGGGCCAAGGTCAATATCGTAACCAAGCCTTTTGACGCTTTTCTCGATGCTACAGAGAAAGGCAACTATCAGATGTCCGCGTCGGGCTGGGGGGCGGACTACAACGACCCATCTACGTTCCTCGATCTCTTTGTCTCCGATGGCGCGTTCAATGATCCGGCTTTCTCAAATGACCAATACGACAAACTCATGGCCGACGCAAAAACCGAGGCCGATCCGAAAAAGCGCATGGAGTTCATGAAAGAGGCCGAGAAGATACTGCTCCAGGATGAAGTCGTTCTCTCGCCTAACTACCACCGGAAGAAGAGCGTTCTGATCAAACCTTTCGTAAAAAAGACCGTGATCCATCCGTTCGGAGCGGAGTTCGATTACAAGTACTGGAAAGCGGACGCCAAAAGCTAAAGCGCTGGCCGTTGGCACTAGTGGAATCGGGGTGGCTCTCATGCTGGGCCACCCCTCCTCGCTAAGGCCATGCGAACGCATAAGGAGGTGAGTTCGGGATGTTGAGGTATACGGCCCGACGTTTGGTGATCGCTGTTTTTACTCTGTTTATTATCGCTACCGTGACGTTTTTTATAATGCAACTCTTGCCGGGAACACCGTTTAATGACGAGAAACTCTCCGACGAAGCAAAGGCGCAACTAGAAGCCAAGTACGGACTCGACGATCCCCTGGTGGTCCAATATGCCCGGTATATGGCTAACATGGCGCAAGGAGACTTCGGAAACTCTTTCTACTACAACAACACGCCCGTCCTTGGAATACTGCTCGGTCGTTTCCCGGTCTCGGCGTTTTTGGGCTTTCAAGCTATGGTGGTCGGGGTCTTCGTGGGCATGGCGCTTGGAATAGTCGGGGCTTTGAAGCACAACACTTTCTGGGACTCGACTGCAACCGTGGTGGCGGTGCTCGGCATCTCTATACCGAGCTTCGTGCTTGGACCATTGATGCAGTATTGGGTCGGGGTGAAGCTTGGATGGCTGCCCATTGCCTTCTTCGACAGTTGGAAACATTCCATAATGCCGTCAATTGCTTTATCCGTATTCGTTATCGCGATCATCGCCCGCTTTATGCGAACAGAGATGCTCGAAGTTCTGGCGCAGGACTACATCACGCTTGCGAAGGCCAAAGGTCTGTCTGCGCTGGGGGTTGTTCTGCGGCACGCGGTTCGTAACTCGTTAATTCCGGTGATCACGGTCATATTTCCCCTGGTTGTCGGCCTTGTTACGGGTTCGTTGGTTATCGAGCAAATCTTCGCTATACCAGGGATTGGGGAGCTTTTCGTGACCTCTATCGTGGTAAGCGACTACTTTATGATCATGGGTACGACGGTTTTCTTCGCCGTACTGTTCGTGGTTGCGCTGCTAATCCAGGATATCGCCTACGGGATCATAGATCCTCGTATCCGGGTCTCCGGCGGAAAGGAGTAGCTGAGTATGGAAACCGGACGGCGCGCCACGTTAACACCGGAGATGTTCGAGCCCGTTGGCATGGATGCCCAAGAGGGAGAGAGGATTGCGGGTCCGCCGTCAAACTTTTGGAGAGATGCCTGGCGAAGACTGAAGAGGAACAAGGTCGCGCTCTTCGGGTTGGTGAGCATCGTTTTCGTGATCGCAGCAGCCTATGTTGGACCTCTGATCTCCGGCTACGGTCCATACGCTCAAGATCTCTCCGTTAGGCTGCAAGGTAGTTCGAGCGAGCACTGGTTCGGTACGGATAGCTTCGGTCGCGACCTATTCACTCGTGTCTGGCAAGGAACCCAAATCTCGCTTTACATAGCGTTTCTGGCGGCTTTTATAGACATCGCAATCGGCATCGGTTACGGGGCGATCTCCGCGTACTACGGCGGTTGGATAGATAGCGTTATGCAGCGTATCATCGAGATACTGGTGGGCATTCCAAACTTGGTGGTCGTGATCCTGGTCATGATTATCCTGCAACCCGGCATCCTTACAATTACCTTCGCGCTGGTCATTACCGGCTGGGTCGGCATGGCGCGGTTGGTCCGGGGTCAGGTAATGCAACTGAAAGAAGAGGAGTTCTTTCTGGCCGCCCGGTCTCTTGGGGCGGGTACGGGACGGCTGATCTGGAAGCATTTGATTCCCAATATAGTCGCCATCGCTATAATCAATCTGATGTTCACAATCCCGAACGCTATCTTCTTCGAGGCATTCCTGAGCTTTATCGGACTCGGCATAACCGTTCCGCAAGCATCGCTCGGATCTCTGGTAAGCGACGGTTACAAGTTCCTTCAGGGTGACTCGTACTTGCTTTGGTTCCCCGCCGGGGTTCTTTGCTTGTTGATGATCAGCTTCAACCTGCTGGCTGATGGACTGCGGGACGCCCTCGACCCCCGAATGAAGAAGTAACGCCATGACCAACGGAGATATTCTGCTGAAAGTGAAGGATCTGAAAGTCTCGTTCCGGACGGGTGGCGGTGAGGTTCAGGCAGTGCGGGATGTGAGCTTTGACCTGTACGGCGGCGAGACGCTGGCTATCGTCGGGGAGTCCGCGAGTGGCAAGAGCGTCACGGCAAAGAGCATCATGCGTCTGCTTCCCGCGGACACGAGTGAGATCAAAGGTGGCGAGGTTATCTTTGGGGATCGCGACTTGCTAAAGATTTCGGAGAAAGAAATGGAGGGCGTGAGGGGGCGGAAGATCGCCATGATATTTCAGGACCCGATGACTTCTCTGGACCCGACGATGAAGGTGGGACGTCAGATCACGGAAGCCCTCGGCAAGCACTTGAAGCTCTCCCGGAGTGGCGCGAATAAACAGGCCGTCGAGCTACTGCAGATGGTCGGTATTCCAAACGCCGAGGAACGAGTGAAGCAGTATCCGCACCAGTTCTCCGGCGGTATGCGTCAGCGGGTGGTTATCGCGATCGCGCTGGCCTGCGAGCCGGACATTATTATCGCCGACGAGCCGACCACCGCGCTCGACGTAACGATTCAGGCTCAGATCCTGGACCTTTTAAGAGACTTGCAGGAGCGTAAGGGAACCTCGATCATCCTGATAACCCACGACCTTGGGGTGGTCGCGAATACGGCCCATCGCGTCGCGGTTATGTACTCGGGACGCCTGATCGAGACCGGAACCGTGCGCGAAATTTTCTACAGTCCGAAGCACCCGTACACTTGGGGCTTGCTGACTTCTGTACCGCTAGCGACCTCGGACGGCTCGCAAGAGTTGATCCCGATTCAGGGCTCACCACCGGATCCCCTGGACCCCCCGAAGGCGTGCCCCTTCGCCGCCCGTTGCCCACACACCATGAAGATATGCGTGGAGGATATGCCCGAATTCACGGACTTTACCGGCCAACAGCGGGCCGCGTGCTGGCTCCATCACGAGATGGCTCCGCACGTAGAGCCGCCCGCTCGGGTTGGAGAGGCGAAATGACCGAGACTAACGGCCACAACGACGGACCACTGCTTCAGATAAAGGATCTCAAGAAACACTTCACTGTCGGTCGCGGGCAGAAGCTCAAAGCGGTCGACGGTGTCTCCATCGAAGTCAACAAGGGCGAGACCTTTGGGCTGGTGGGCGAGTCCGGGTGTGGTAAATCCACCCTCGGTCGTGTACTGGTCCGGCTCTACGATCCATCCGGCGGCCAGGTGATCTACGGCGGCAAGGATATGTTCGACGTGAACGGTCGTGAGGAACGTGAACTGCACCGCAAGGTACAGATGATTTTCCAAGATCCCCAAGCCTCGCTGAATCCTCGCATGACAGTCTCAAACATCGTCGCTGAAGGCATAGACATCCACGGCCTGAAACAAGGACGCGAACGCCTCGACCGGGTCTACGAACTGCTCGAAACCGTTGGGCTCAATCGGGAGCACGCCAACCGCTATCCGCACGAGTTCTCCGGTGGTCAGCGGCAGAGGATCGGGGTGGCCCGTGCTCTAGCTGTGGAGCCGGACTTTATCGTAGCCGACGAGCCGGTCAGCGCGCTCGACGTCTCCATCCAGGCTCAAGTCATCAACCTCCTGAAGAAGCTGCAACGCGAGAAGGGTCTAACGTACCTGTTCATCTCCCACGACCTCTCCGTGGTCAAGTACATCTCGGATCGCATCGGGGTGATGTACCTCGGCGTGATGGTCGAGACCACGGACTCTGACAAGCTCTACGACGAGCCGCTTCACCCGTACACGCAGGCGCTGCTCTCGGCGGTCCCCGTACCCGACCCGGACGTGGAGAGCGAACGCGAGCGCATCGTGCTCGAAGGCGACGTGCCGAGCCCGGTCAACCCTCCGTCGGGATGCCGTTTTAGGACCCGCTGTCCACAAGCCATGGACGTGTGCGCCGAGATAGTCCCCGAGATGCGCGAGATAAAACCCGGTCACTTTACAGCCTGCCACCTATACTACGATGCCCGCGCCGAGCAACAGAGAGACCGTACGGCGACCGCGAGCTAGAAGCGGCAAGCAACCACTGATACCACTCTATACTCAAGGCTCACATCGCTAGCCGAAAGAGCGGGAGGATTTGGCCGGTTGGCCGATGACGCATGGCGGCTCGCCGCGTATCTTGGACGAAGACTGTAGCGAATAGGTTGACTGGCTGGACCTGTTACGTTAAATTTCGTCGTGTACGAGGGGAACGATAGGTTGTTGGCATCAGACGAGCAAGGGGAGGGATGCTAGGTATGATCAGGATTACCCATTCGAGCCTGTTGGCATTGATTGCTGTTTTCGTTCTGTTTGTTGCCGGATGCGGAGGTGGTGGCGGAGGCGAGCAGGGTGGGTCGCAGTCCAGCACTCCCGCCGGTACCCTGGAGATAGCTCTCGAGTCAGAGCCGCCGGAGCTCGATCCGAACATTTCGAGTGCCTATGTGGATCGGCAGGTGATGGCGAGCCTCTACGATAAGCTTGTGGACATAGACCCGAAGGGTGAGATCCAGCCGATGCTCGCCAAGAGCTACGAAATCTCCGATGACGGCAAGACCTACACCTTCAAGCTGGAAGAGGGTGTCAAGTTCCATGACGGCGAACCGTTCGACGCCGAGGCTGTCAAGTTCAACTTCGATCGCTACATGGAGAAGGATTCGACTCGGAGCACCGAGGTAGCGCCCATAGAGTCCGTCGAGGCCGTTGACGATATGACGGTCGAAGTGAAGATGAAGCAACCCTTCGCCCCGTTCCTGGCTGTCCTAACGGATCGAGCAGGGATCATGGTCTCGCCGAAGGCCGTCGAGGAGAACGATGGACGCATCTCCAAGAACCCGATCGGCACCGGACCTTACAAGTTCGTGGAGCGGAAGCGGGGTCAGAGCATCACACTGGAGAAAAACGAGGAATATTGGAAAGACGGGCTGCCGAAATCCGACAAGATCGTATATAAGGGCATTGACGATGAAAACGTGCAACTCCAGAACTTCAGGAGCGGCGAGTTGGATGTCATAGACTCGATCCCTTACGTGGAGTTCAAGAATCTCCAGAACGACGAGCAGTACATGGTCTCCATAGAGCCGGGACTCGGATACCAGGGCTTCTATCTCAACGTCACACAGCCACCGTTTGACGACAAAAAGCTGCGTCAAGCGGTATACAACCTTGTGGATCGGAAGGCCATCGTCCAGGCGGTGCTGCGGGATATCGGTGGCGAGCCAGGCAACACGCCCTTCGGGAAAGCCTCGCTCGCTTACGACGAGGAGAGTGATTCTTTCGACGCTCCAAACGTCGAGGAGGCGAAGAAACTTCTGAAGGAAGCCGGTCAGGAGAACTTCTCTTTCACCCTCAAGATAGACCCGTCGCCAGCCAACCAGCAGCTCGGACAAGTCGTTCAGAACAGCATGAAAAAAGCTGGCGTAGAGGTCAAGTTGGAGCGACTGGAGTTCGGTACCCTTCTCGAACAGTCCCAGAACGGCGACTTCCAGGCATTGGCTCTCGGGTGGAGCGGCCGCATCGACCCGGACCTGAACATCTATGACTTTACGGTCACCGACGGCGACAACAACGACTCCGGCTACAGTAATCCCGAGGTGGACAAACTTCTGAACGAAGCTCGCACCACCCTCGACGAGGGCAAACGCAAGGAACTCTACACTCAGGTGATGGAGATCCTGCACGAGGACGTACCCTACGTGTACCTTTATCACAACAACTCCACGACGGACTTCGCGTTCCAGGGCAACGTCACGGGCTTCGAGGCTTATCCCGACGGCATCCTGCGAACCGCGAAACTGGGTAAGAAGTAGGA
>JBGTDE010000207.1:0-2235 GCA_041748475.1 Rubrobacteraceae bacterium
CTTTCGGCGACTACTCCCCCGAGAGCGCGGGTAGGCTATAGCGGGATCTACTCGTACAGGCCCGCCCGTTCCTTGCCCTTCTCGATAGCTGACTTTACGCGCCGGGCTTCGGGGAGGGCCATGCGCGTGATCTCGAAAACCCGTCCCTTGTTGGTCTGGATGCCCAGGTTGGCGTTGATCAAGCCCTTTATCCTGACGGAGGATACGTCTCGCAGGCCGATGGTCTCGACGTTCTGGCCCTGCCAACCGGTTCGGACTTCTATCCGATCCTCGTAGACCCCGACGACAGTATTGTTATGACCGGAGGCCAGTATTACGGGTGTCTCCAACCTATTCTCCTCATTGTCTGAAAATGCTGTTTCGCAAAGGATACAGAAAGACCCCCTCGGGTGTTAACCCGACAAGGTAACGGTAAACAAAAACACCGGACAGAGAAGCCCCCGTCCGGTGTAAGGTGCTCTAGTTTTAAGCGTCGCGCTCGGTGGTAGTGCCGACCGGCTCGGAGATCTTGTACCCGTTGCCGTTGCGAGTGTCGGTGGCGGTGAGTTGCTCACCGTAACCAAAGACACCGTGCTCGCTTATGTCCAGTCCGTCAAGTTCCTGTTCCGGCTTGACCCTCAGGCCGATCGTTGCCTTCAAGAGAGCGAAGACCGCCAGCGAGGAGACGAAGACGAAACCACCGCAGGCCAGGATACCCAAAGCTTGAACGCCGAGCTGCGAGAAGCCACCACCGTAGAAGAGGCCAGGGTTACCGACGCCTGTCGACTCCGCGAGGGCCGTGGTGGTGAAGAGACCCGTGGAGAGCGTACCCCAGATACCACCCATACCGTGAGCGGCAATAGCGCCCAGCGGATCGTCAACGCCGATACGGTCGACAAACAACAACGTAGCGTACATGATGACACCGGCCAGGAAACCAATGACGATGGATGCCCACGGAGCGACAAACGCACACGAAGCTGTAATAGCAACGAGCGCGGCTATAGCGCCGTTGCCGCCCATCCCGACATCGACGTGACGCTTGTAGACGTAGCTCATAATCATCGCACCGAGGACGCCGGCAGCAGCGGCCAGAGTCGTCGTCAGGGCGATGTCCGCGATCTCTGGTACAGCGGCCATCGTGGAGCCGGGGTTGAAGCCGTACCAACCGACCCACAGTATCAGGACACCAAGAACCGCCAGCGGCATGTTGTGTCCTGGTATCGCGACCGGGTTTCCGTCATCGTCGTACTTGCCAAGACGGGGGCCGAGCAATAACGTACCCGCCAGTGCCGCCATAGCACCCGAGAGGTGAACCACCGTGGAACCGGCGAAATCCTGCATCCCCAGTTCGCCGAGCCAACCGCCACCCCAGATCCAGTGTCCAACCAGCGGGTATATGAGACCAGCGAAAACTATGGCGAAAACTACATATACCGCGAACTTGGTCCGCTCAAGCATGGTTCCCCAAACAATCGCCAGGGAGACCGCGACGAACGCCACCTGGAAAAGGAACTTGGCCGAGAGCGGAACTTGAGTCCAGGAAAGACCAGAGAAAGTCTCCGCGCCACCGCTAAGGAAGAAGCCTTGCAGCCCTATTACGGACTGGAGAGGTCCGCCATCCGAAAATGTAAACGCGAAACCCACCGCCCAGAACATGAGCGCCGCTATAGAGAGGTTCACGAGGATCTTTGCGACCACGCTGCCGACGTTCTTCATACGCGAGAAGCCGACCTCAAGCATTGCGAAGCCCGCCTGCATAAATATAACGAACACCGCTGCGATCAAAACCCAAACAGTGTCCATCGCCAGCGAGATGTCAGCCCGCGAAGGAGCGTCGCCTTGTGCTAGTGCTATCGCCGGTAAGGCTAACACCAACAACAGACTCGTTATGGATAAAAGGCCGAACTTTCGCAAGAGATTCCTCCTAGAAACACAGTATGTACACAACGAACATAGTCTATGCCGCTTAAACGAAAGGGTCTTTGGCCCTGTGTACAAAGATGAAGCTCTGATTCGGCCTCTGCGATGCTCCAAGTGTACAAGCAGGTAGCTACCGCGCCTCGGTAAAACGCTCTTCATCGACTTTCGTGAGTATTGGGGATGCTCCAAAGTCGTCTTCGATCTCTACGAGGTAGACCACCGGAGAACCCGGATTCATGAAAGTTATCTTTCCAGCCGCCCCGGCGAGAAGACCGTAATCGTTTGTTTCCACGGAGTGGTGTTTCACCATTACACAGGATTCCCCAGAGTTTC
>JBGTDE010000208.1:0-2754 GCA_041748475.1 Rubrobacteraceae bacterium
GCGAGATGCCGTAGGCGATGTTGTCCGTCACCGAGAGGTGCGGGAAGAGCGCGTAGCTCTGGACGAGGTAGCCTACATCTCGGTCCTCCGGTGACACGGCCCTGCCCCTCTCTTTCGTGTCGAGAAGCACGCGGCCGTCCAGCTCGATGCGTCCCTGATCGGGGTCCATCAGGCCAGCCAGTATGCGGAGCGTCGTGCTCTTGCCGCATCCCGAATGCCCGATCAAGACATGCGTCTCGGTTCCGATCTCGAGCGACAGGTCGAGCGTAAAGTCCCTGAGACGCTTCTTGACGGCGAAATTAAGCACAGGTCAGTCTCCTTTCCTCTGATCAAGCGCCGACGAGGCCGCCCGGCGGTTCACAAGGCTAACGAGTAACAGCAGGATGAAGGCGGTGAGGAGCAAAAGCGCCGACATGGCGACTGCTACGTCGAGGTCTGATTGTAGAGCCGTATATATGGCGAGCGGGAACGTCTGCGTCTTGCCCGGCAGGTTGCCGGCGAACACGATGGTCGCCCCGAACTCGCCCAGCGCCCGGGCCAGGCTGAGCGCCGCCCCGGCCAGCATCCCTGGAAGCGCGAGGGGCACCATGATCCGCCAGAACGTGCGCCAGGGTGTTACGCCGAGCGTGCGGGAGACCGCGAGCAACTCCCTGTCAACCGACTCGAAGGCCTGCCGCGCAGTCACGATGTAGAAGGGACCGGAGATGAACGTTTGGGCCATAATGACGGCTATCGCAGTGAAAGTAATGCCGATGCCGAACGCGGAGAATACGCCGCCGAGCAAACCTAGATTGCCGAAGACGAGGAGCAGGCCGACACCGGCGACGGCGGGAGGCGCCACTATTGGCATCTGCACCCCGACCTCGAGGATTCGCTTGCCCCAGAACGAGCTTGTCGACATCCAGTAAGCAAGTGGGGTACCGAACGCCACGATCAGGACCAGAGACGTGAACGAGGTCTTCAGACTCAGAAAGAGCGCCTGATAAGCGATGGGCGTGTTGAGGTTTGTGAACAACTCGACCGGGCCCATCGTGATGAAGACCGAGAACAGGGGTAGGAACAAGAACGAGAGTATGATCGCGATGACGAGCGCCAACGCCAGGCGTCCGAGCATCTGCCTTGAGGTCACTCTTGAACCCTGCCCGTGGGATTTCCAGCCCCACTCATCATCGCCCGGTCTCCCCCAATGGGCAGTGGTTCTTCGGCGAAAGTTTCAGGGCGGACGAGCGCGAACGGCGGCTCACGAAGTCTCTTCTCCGGCGCAGATCGCCGCGAAGGCTTCGGCCGCTGGCGATAACCGTCGGCCGCGTTCGGTTAAGAGCACGAAAGGCCGCGAGAAGGATAGACCTCGAACGCCGACTTGCCGGACACCGCCGTGGTTTCCAACCGTGCGGAGCGGCACAACGCCGATACCCGCGCCCGCCGCGACCGCCCCCGCGACCGCCGCGTTCGATCCCAGTTCCATCGCTACCCTGGGCTTCACGCCGACTACCGACAGACCTTCCTCGGCTGCTTGGCGCGTCCCGGAACCCCGTTCCCGCAACACGAATGGCTGGTCAGTAAGGTCTTCGGAAGAGATCTCCGTCCCGGCGAGCGAGTCGGAGGCCGCGACCACCGGCACCAGTACGTCGTGGCCGACGGTCTTGCTGACCAGCCGGGGATCCTCGACCTCGTGGCCCACGACGGCAGCCTCGATCTCCCGCCCAAGCAGAGCCGCGATGGCCTCGTCGGTGTCGTATACGCGCAGCTCAAGCGTCACGTCAGGGTAATTTGCCGAAAACTCCGTCACGAGCCCCGGCATCAAGAGCTCTCCGGGGGTAGAGGACGCCCCTACCACTAGCGCACCATGCGGCGCGGTATGGCAGGCCATCTCCATCTCCAGAGCCGAGACCCCCTCCAGAACCCGCCGAGCGTGCTCCGCGAGACACTCCCCCGCTGGTGTAGCCTGCAGAGGACGCCCGCGCGTGAGCAACACGACCCCAAAACGTTCTTCCAGCGTGTGCAGGTGGTTCGAGACCGCTGGCTGCGTCATGCCCAACTCCCTGCCCGCAGCCGAGAGCGAACCACACTCCAATATGCAAAGGTAGACGCGCAACCCGTGTATGCTTAGGCCCATAATCGCAGAGTATCATGAAAAATTTATGGAAGCAATAAGTAAATCTTGCATAACAATTAACAGCGACACGACCGTCGTGGAGACTCGGAGCCAGTATCCGAATAAGTAAATCTTACATGACGATTAACAGCGACACGACTGTCGTGGAGACTCGGTGCCGGTATCCGGAACACGCAATACCGTTGTTAATGGGCGATTCGCGCTCCGGTCTTTCCCGGCACTCAGCGTCGAATGCTCGCAGCGACAGTTTGCCCCAAGCGTTCTCATACTTTATAGTCCATTATCAACTTACCTCGGGAAAGGGACAACATGAATGGTATCGCGAAGATAGCATCCTTGCTCTGCTGCATTGCGTTCGGCTTGATCTCATGTACATCGGGCGGGCAGGACGCTCAGCAAACATCCGATGGCAAGTCCGAAAACTCGACTTCTTCCAAAAGCTCCACTGCCCAAGAAGGCTCAGGCGATGAGAGTACCCAAGCATCCGGTGCCACAGTCGAAGAGATGGAGAATACCGGCACGATCACCGGTCGAGCCACGGACAATAGTACGGGGGAGCCGGTCTCTGAAATATACATTGTGGTTGGCTGGCGGAATATGCAGCTAGCGGCTATCACAGATGAAGACGGACGCTACAC
>JBGTDE010000209.1:0-2735 GCA_041748475.1 Rubrobacteraceae bacterium
CGCACCCGAAGGCCCAGTCTTTGATAAGCGGACGCAGCTCGCGCGGGATATCCCCTCTATTTTCGATGGTCAAGTAGGAGATACAGAGCCTTGCGTCCACGACTCCGGGGGCTTTTATCGCTCCAGTTGGGCAGCGGTTCACGCAACGGGTGCATTGTCCGCAAGTGCCGGTTCCGTGCTCATCCGGTGGCAGGTAGAGGTCCACTATCAGGTCCGCGATAAAGAAGTATGACCCGATCTCCCGACTTATAACACACGAGTTTCGCCCAAAGAAACCGAGCCCCGCGTGCTGAGCCGCCGACCGCTCCAACAACGGCACCGCATCCGTGAACGCCCGAGCTTTGATCCGGGTTCCCAACTCCTCTTCCAACTCCGTGCGCAACCGGAACAATCGCTCTTTGATAACGACATGATAATCCCTGCCCCACGCATACCGAGCCACCCGCCCGCCACCGTCCGAATCCTCGGGATGATCCCCCGGATAATACGAGACGCCGAGCGAGACAACGCTATGCGCACTCTTCTGCAGCTTCCTGGGATTGGAGAGCAACTCTACGGGACGTTGCATATACCCCATATCGGCGGCCATCCCGGCCTCTTGCCAGGCTTTCAGACGCTCGCCGCCCTCCCGCAATGGCTCCGCGCTCGTAACCCCAACGAGATCAAAGCCAGCGGCTCGCGCTCGCCGCTGCAAGATGTCTCGTAGCTCTTGCGGGCTTTTTGAGGATGTCTCGCTCATGGATGGACAATTGTAACCGCCGATGCGCGGTGACGCGATTCGGACAAGAGGATAGTATTGCGCCCGTGAAGCAGGCATCCAACCCCTCCGAGCGTAACCGACATACGAACCGGGAGATACACTGCTTCCCGGCGAGCGACGGCCTGGATCTCGCGGCTCTCATTCCCGCGCTCGGGTTCGTTCCCGGCAAAGACTCGTTCGTCTTGTTGGAAGGCGACGGATGGGGTGCTTCCGTCCTGGCCTTCGAGCCGGAACGGCATCTCGTGGTGGCGGAGGACACTTCGCCGTTTGAGGATCTGCGTGAATACCTGGCGATTCTCGATGGAGACGCGCATCCTTTGGAGGGTGGTGCGGGGTTGTTCGGCTATCTCTCGTACGACGCGGTTCGACATCTGGAGCGTCTGCCCGCACGCGCCAAAGATGACCTGAAACTTCCTATCTCCCAGTTCATCCTGCCCCGTTATACGGTGGGTGTCCGTGACGGTGAGGCTTGGGTCTCCGTACCGTCCGGGGAAGACCCGACGGACATTCTGCGGACTGTGGGATCTCTACAAAGACTATCCGTTCGTGGGAGCGAACCCGGTCTGGTCGCCCGGTCTGGCATGGGGAGTGGTGGTTACGAGCGGGCGGTTAGGATGGTCAAAGAGTACATTCAGGCCGGGGATGTGTTTCAGGTCAACATCTCGCAGCGGTTCGAGGTTCCTTTCGATGATGACCCGGTCTCGTTATACGGTGCGTTGCGGGCTTTGAATCCTTCTCCGTATGGTGGGATGTTGTCTTTTCCGGGTTTTGCGGCGGTTTCGAGTTCGCCGGAGTTGCTAGTTCGGCTCTCGGGGCGCACAGCTTCCACACGGCCCATCGCCGGGACTTATCCGAAGGGATCTGAGTCCGACGGGTTGCTCTTGGATCCCAAAGAGCTTGCGGAGCACACCATGATCCTGGACCTCGAACGCAACGATCTCGGACGCACCTCCGCCTACGGCACCGTGAAGGTAGAAGAACTCATGTCGACCGAAACCTACTCCCACGTCGTCCACATCGTCTCCGAAATCACCGGCCAACTCGCACCGGAAAAGGACGCAGTGGATCTACTCTGCGGCATGTTCCCCGGCGGAACCATAACCGGTTGCCCCAAAGTGCGATGCATGGAGATTATTGAGGAGCTTGAACCTGTAAGAAGAGGACTTTACACAGGTTCGTTCGGTTGCCTCGGCCCTGACTCGGTGGACATGAATATCATCATCCGCACCATTCTGCTGCAAAACGGCACCGCCTACGCCCAGGCTGGCGGCGGAATAGTTGCTGACTCGATCCCCACACGCGAATACCAAGAGTCCGTCTCCAAAGCCGCAGCGCTTTTGGAGAGCCTCGGAGCCTCCCTGCCATGAACCTCGTATATCTGAACGGCGTCTACTTGCCGAAGGACGAAGCGCGAATCTCTGTTTTGGATCGAGGTCTCAACTACGGCGATGGAGTCTTCACTACCATCAAAGTGTGTGAGGGAGATCCGATCTTACTCCCCTGGCACCTGGACCGACTGCTCCGGGATGCGGCAGCCCTCTACATAGAACCACCTTCCGCCGAAGAGTTAGAGAGAGCTTGCTATGGTTTGATCTCCACCCTCGATATCAAAGAATGCGTCCTGAAGATAATCGTCTCAAGAGGAGTCGGTGGTCGTGGACCATCCACCAAAAAAGTCGGTGCGCCAACGGTGATAATGACGACCTCCAGCCCCCCGGAGCCGCGCCCGTCGCTACGTGCGATCTCAGTCCCCGACACCCGCAGCACACTCTCCGCCCACAAAACCCTGAACTATCTCCCAAACGTCCTGGCGCTCCACCAAGCCGAAGCCGTCGGATGCGACGAAGCTATCTTTGTGCGAGACGGACTACTCATAGAAGCCACGATATCCAACGTGATCGGGGTGGTAAATGGCGTAGCTAGAACCCCGGCACTGGACGGAACAGTCCTCGGTGGCATAGCTCGTCGCGCTCTG
>JBGTDE010000210.1:0-8169 GCA_041748475.1 Rubrobacteraceae bacterium
TTTCCTCAAAGGCTTGGTCTAGCGTCCAGTCGACTTGAGGTAGGCGTAGATGAAGTCGTCTATCTCGCCGCTGAGGACACGATCCACGTTGGCCGTCTCCTCGCTCGTGCGGTGGTCCTTGACCATCTTGTATGGATGAAGGACGTAAGAGCGAATCTGACTCCCCCATTCATTATCAGCCTTCTCCCCGCTCTGAGCTGCGACCTCGCGCTCCCGCTCCTCTTGCTGCAACTCGAAGAGCCGCGACTGCAAGACGCGCATCGCGACTTCCTTGTTCTGGTGCTGGCTTCGCTCATTCTGGCACTGCGCCACGAGGCCGGTCGGCAGGTGCGTAATCCGTACCGCCGAATCCGTCTTGTTGACGTGCTGACCACCCGCCCCCGAAGCCCGATACGTGTCGATCTTGAGATCCTTCTCATCCACCTCGACTTCGACCGCGTCTCCGATCAATGGCGAGACCGCCACGGACGCGAAGCTCGTGTGCCGCCGCGCCCCGGCATCGAAGGGGCTCACACGAACCAACCGATGCACACCCCGCTCGGCAGCCAACAACCCGAAAGCGAACTCGCCATCGACCCGGAAAGTCGCACTCTTTATACCGGCCTCTTCCCCCTCGGTGTACTCAATGACTTCTAGGCCAAGCCCTCGATGCTCAGCGTAACCCCGGTACATTCGCGAGAGCATTTCGGCCCAATCTTGAGAATCCACGCCACCCGCTCCGGGGTTAATGGTGACGATAGCCGAACCGTCGTCGTACTCCCCGGAGAACAGTCGCGCTATCTCCTGCTCCTCCAACACGCGCTCGACGTGTTCGAGATCCCCGTTCACCTCAGCTTCCATCCCAGCGTCACCTTCGGCAAGTTCTAGAAGCTCCGCCGAGTCATCCAGACGCATCCTAAGCTCCGTCAAGAGTTTCAAGCGGCCCTCGGTCTTCGAAAAGCGAGCCGATACTTCCTTGGCCGCGTCCGGGTCGTCCCAAAAACCGGGTTGACTCATCTCCTCCGCGAGTTTCGAGGATTGATCCTGAAGTTCCTCTACGTCGAAGAACGCCTCCAACTCCGCGAGGCGTTCCTCCAAGATAACGGTGCGTTCGGCGGGCTCGGCCATTAACCTGCCTTCGCTGCCGGACCCTCGGCTGAACCGTGGCATTTTTTGTATTTCTTGCCGGAGCCGCACGGACATGGATCGTTGCGGCCTACTTTCTTCTCCGACTGGCGCGGGGTTCGCTTGCTCGCGCCGCTCGGCTCCTCTCCACCGCCGCTGTAGGAATACTCCTGCATCTGTGGCTCTTCTTCGAGCTTCACGTTCTCGATGCGATAGATGTAGGTCACATAGTCTTCTTTGAGACCGCGTTCCATCTCGGTGAACATGTCGAAGCCCTCGCGCTTGTATTCGACCAGCGGATCACGCTGCGAGAGACCGCGCCATCCGATACCTTCGCGTAGGTGATCCATCTCCATCAGATGCTCGCGCCACCGGGAGTCGACAACCGAGAGGAGCGTCCGGCGCTCCGCCTCTTCGAAGGTGTTCAGGCCGTCCGTCCGAACCATACCTCGGTTCTCGATCTCCGTCATCCGAGCTTCCCACTCGACCTTCTGTTCCTCCAGACGCTTGCGCGCATCGTCCAGGATTAGTGAGATGAGATCCTCACTCGTCATTGACGAGAGATCCATCGTCGAAGGATCCAGCGAGGTCGGATAGAAGCGGTTGATCTCCGTCCCCAAACCATCCAGATCCCAATCCTCGGGATAGGTATTGGCCGGAGCGTACTCGGAGATTGCATCCGTCAATACTTGCTCGACATACTCCCAGGTATCGACTTTTTCACCCATGAGGATGTCGCGGCGTATACCGTAGATCACCTCTCGCTGCATGTTCAAGACATCGTCGTATTCGAGGATTCGCTTACGGGTCTGGAAGTTCTGACTCTCGACCTGCTCTTGAGCCCGCCGCACGCTGTTAGAGACCATCGAAGCCTCTATCGGCACGTCGTCCTCAAGCCCGATTCGCTCGATAAACCCCTGCATCTTCGGCCCGCCGAACAACCGCAACAAGTTATCCTCGAACGACAGGAAGAACCGGGATTCGCCAGGGTCGCCCTGCCGCCCGGAACGACCCCGCAACTGATTGTCGATACGCCGCGACTCGTGACGTTCGGTCCCAAGCACGTACAGTCCACCCAGTTCCGAGACTCCCTCTCCTAGCTTGATATCCGTACCACGACCGGCCATGTTCGTTGCAATGGTCACGGAGCCGCTCATACCAGCGTTCTCGATCACGTCGGCCTCACGCTCGTGCTGCTTGGCGTTCAACACGTTGTGCGGAACGCCCTTGCGCTTGAGCATGGCGGCGAGCTGCTCGGAGACATCCACCGAAACCGTGCCGACGAGCACCGGCTGACCCTTAGCGTGCCGTTCCGCGATGTCCTCCACCGCAGCTTCGTACTTGCCTTTCTTCGTTTTGTAGACGAGATCGTTCTCGTCCAAACGAACCATGTCCCGGTGAGTTGGGACGGAGACGACCTCCATCTTGTAGATGTGCATAAACTCGTCAGCCTCGGTGGCCGCCGTACCAGTCATGCCCGCAAGCTTGTCGTAACCCCGGAAGAAATTCTGGATGGTGACCGTAGCCACCGTCTGGTTCTCCTCTCGGATCTCGACGCCCTCTTTGGCCTCTATCGCCTGATGCAGACCCTCGGAATAACGCCGACCTTCGAGAACCCGGCCCGTAAACTCATCGACAATAAAGACTTGCCCATCCCGCACGAGATACTCCACGTCGTTGTGGAACAAAGTATGAGCCCGCAAAGCCTGGTTCAAATGATTGACAAGGTTGCTATTCACGTCGTCGTACAGGTTCTCGACCCCGAGCGCCTTCTCCACCTTCTCCACGCCGCTCTCCGTACAGGCGACCTGGCGTTTCTTCTCGTCCACCTCGAAGTCCTCGCCTTTCTTCAAGCGCGGGAGGATGGCGGCGAATCGGTAGTAAGTATCAGCGGCAGTCTCGGGCATCCCGGAGATGATGAGCGGGGTACGGGCTTCGTCCACGAGGATGGAGTCGACTTCGTCGACTATGGCGTAATTCAGGCCGCGCTGCACGAGTTGGTCCGTGGTGGTAGCGATGTTGTCGCGGAGATAGTCGAAGCCGAATTGAGCGTTCGTGCCGTAGGTGATGTCCGAGTCGTAGGCCACTTTTCGCTCGGCGAAGTCCATGCTGTCTTGGATCAGACCGATGGACAATCCTAGAAACGAGTAGACCTCACCCATCCAGCTAGCGTCGCGGCGAGCGAGGTAATCGTTGACGGTCACGACGTGGGCGCCCTTGCCCGAGAGAGCGTTCAGGTAGACGGGCATGGTGGCGGCGAGCGTCTTGCCTTCGCCGGTCTTCATCTCCGAGATCTTACCCTCGTGCAGCACGATACCGCCCATGACCTGAACGTCGAACGGTCGCATCCCTAGAGTGCGCTTCGAAGCCTCCCGCACTACCGAGAAAACCTCGGGGAGCAGGCTGTCGAGCGTCGCCCCATTCTCGATCCGCTCCCGAAACTCCACGGTCTTCGCGGCTAGCTCCTCGTCGGAGAGCTTCTCTATCTCGGGTTCGAGGGCGTTGACATCCTCCACCCGCCGTTCGAGGGCTTTGACCTTGCGGCCCTCGCCCATCCTCAGTATCTTCGTAAGTAGATTAGCCAAGATTTTATTACCTCGCTCGTTTGCGTTTCTTCGGGAAAATACCTTCCAGACACGTTAGGCCCAAAACGCCGAGTTTGAGCTATCTGGCAGGCTCTATTAGTCCGTAGTTGCTGTCCCGCCGCCGGTATACCACATTTATATCACCGGTATCAGCACTCGTGAAGACGAAGAATGCATGATCCAGCAGGTCCATCTGCAGCGCGGCTTCTTCGGCGCTCATGGGCTTCATCTGGAACTGCTTGGTACGAACAATCCGGCCCTCTACCTCGGCTTCGTCTCCTTCCGGAGTACCAGGCTCGGTGGCCTCTACCTTCTCACGCTGACCCTGCCAGCGGTCTAACTGACGTCCCCGGAACCGGCGCACCTGGCGTTCCAGTTTGTCGGACATGCGGTCGATGGAAGCGTACATATCCTCGCCACCCTCGCGGGCCTTCAGGACCGTACCGTTGATGAACAGCGTCGTCTCCACGACCTCGGGCTGCGAATGGGAAGGATTGCGCTCGTGGATCAACTCGACCTCGGCCCGCGAGTCAGTCTTCTCGTCGTCGTAGAACTTGGAAAGCCGGGCCACCTTCTCCAGCGCGTAGTTCTCCAGAGCTTCCGTCACCGACAGATTGCGTCCCTTTACCTCTATATCCATGTAGCCTCCTCTTCCTCTAGCCGTCGACTGTTGACTGGCTGCTTTCTAGTGTCATTCTACTCTAAGGATTCGACTCCTTTCTCATGCGCTTCAACATGTTCGGCACAGTGTCACGGCGTGGACTTCGGACGCGCCCGCTCCGGTCAACGTCGCGGCGCACGCGCTCAAGGTCGCGCCGGTTGTGAACACGTCATCGACCAGCAACACCGCTCCCCTGATAAAGCCGCGGGTTCGGAACGCGCCGCGCACATTCTCCCGCCGGGCGTTGGCTGACAGCTCGATCTGATCCCTAGTCCTCCTCATGGCCTCCAGATTGTTCGAGACTTTGACCTCCAACTTCTCCGCGATGCCACGCGCCATCAACTCGGACTGATTGAACCCTCGCAGCCGCAACCGCGAACGATGCAACGGAACCGGCACCACCGCACTGAAACGAACCTGTGAAGGTAGAACATCCAACATGAGCGGCGTCATCAGTCTCTCGACAACCCGAACATAACCGCGGTACTTGAGTGCGTGGACTATCTCCTTGCCAACACCCTCATAGCGAAGGGGCGCTCGGGCTGAGTCGAAGCCAAAGTCAACATTCTTGCAGTCCTCGCAGGCTGGTGTCTGGAAGGCAGTTGGCATACCGCACCGCTCGCACGATGGCGCACCGACGAGCGGTAGCTCGTCGAAACAAGCCCGGCACAGTAGATCGCTCGCCCGCCGGTCGCAGGATACGCAGCGTTGCGGGTAGAAGAGTTCACCGAGTACGTCCAGATAGGGCTGCATCAAATTACCGGAAGATCCCCAAGATCAGAAGCATCCAACCGTGGCTGCCGTTCCTAGCGTCCGACAGATCACGAGCGAATTGTGGTGGATGATACTCGCCAGTGGCCGACTGTCGCAGGGCGCTCACACGGAAACCTCGCTGTTGGATAACCTAGAGCTATTCTATCTGAGGCTGTAGCCTGGAGATAGGGTCGCGGCTAGAAGCTGAGGCTGCGGGGCGGGACGACGACACCCGGGTTAACTCGGATGCCCTGATCTAGGACGTTACCTTCCCCGACGACACAGCCCGCTCCGAGCACCGACATACCTCTCACGATAGCACCCTGACCGACCCTGGCCCGAGGCCCGATAATTGCCCCGCGCACTACTGCTCCGGCTTCGATCTCCGCTCCATCAAGCAACACACTTCCCTCCACCACCGCGCCCGCGCCGATCCGACACCCGACACCTAGCGACGAACGTCCACCGATGGTGGCACCGTCTGAGATCTCGCACCCCTCGGCTACGGAGAGAGGCGGCAAGAGCTTGACGTTCTTGCCTACCTTCGTGGCTGAATGCACGTCCGCGTACTCGAAATCCTCTCGCGCACCGACCGCCCCTGAGAGCACATCGGTGGAGGCGGCAAGATAGCTGCGCGGCGTGCCGATATCCTTCCAGTACTGGCTCGACACATGAGCCCGGAGCCGCCCCATTGCCTGAAGCTCCGGGAAGATCTCGCGCTCTATAGAGACTTCTCGTCCGGCGGGGATCATATCAAGTACTTCCGGTTCCAGGACGTAGACACCCGCGTTGATTAGGTTCGTGGATATCTCATCGTAAGCTGGTTTCTCAAGGAACCTATGCACGAGCATCTCGTGATCCACTTCGACCAATCCGTAGGCTGTCGGGTCTTCGACGCTCGTGAGGGCTATAGTCGCCAGAGCGTCCGTAGCCTGATGTTGCTCTATGGCTTTTTCTAGGTCCATACCTGTTAGCACGTCACCGTTGACGACGACCAGCGTCCCACTGTCCAGAAACTGCTCGGCGTTCTTCACGCCGCCCGCTGTTCCGAGTGGATGGTCCTCGACGGCGTAGTCGATAGAGAAGCCGTCCAAGTCTTGAGAGGAGAAATACTCCTGGATCTGGTCTGGCAAATACCCGACCGACAGCACCGCTCCATCCAATCCGCCCGAACGCAGGAAATCAACCATATATCCCATGAAAGGCTGGTTTCTGAGAGGTACCAACGCCTTCGGAATATCATAAGTAATGGGCCGCAACCGCGTACCTTTGCCACCTACGAGAACGACGGCTTTCATAGAGCTAGAGTAGCCCGGATGCGCCGGTCAGGGCCGAAAGTGGCCCCACTATAAGTCCGAAGAGAACAGTGGCGATGGCGAGCACGTAGACGGCGAACTTGACGCCACCAGCTCCCTCGGGCTCCGAGCCCGTGTCTCTAGTGGGCTCCTCGAAGAACATGTTTCTGATAATGCCGAAGTAATATGGCACGGAGAGAACGCTGTTGACGACAAGTGCGCCCAGTACCACGTAGACCAGGATCGAACTAGATTGGGCTCCAGCAAGTAGGATCCAAGCTTTCCCCCAGAAACCGGACAAGGGTGGAATCCCAACGAGAGCCGCCATAAAGACGCCCATGCACATCGCGAGCGCAGGCCGGGTTCGGAACAGGCCGTTAAAGCTCTTTGACTCTTCGCCGACGAGATCCACCATCAGGAACGCGCCCGTGTTCATCACAGCATACGCGGCGGAGTAGATCAGGACAGCCTCGACAGCCGTGGCTATCCCTTGCCCCTGCAGAGCCGCGAAAGCCGCCAAGATATACCCAGAATGAGCCACGGAACTGTAGGCCAGCATCCGGCGCACGTTCCGTTGCCTCAAGGCAAAGAGGTTTCCAATAAACATCGTCACGATGGCGAGGAAAGCCATCACCGGCGTCCAGGTTGGCGCGGCTTCAGGCATGCCTTCGAGCAGTATCCGCAACAACACGGCGAAAGTCGCGGCTTTGGGCGCTACGGAGAGGAACGCCGCCGCGCTAGTGGGCGCGCCTTGATAAGCGTCCGGGGTCCAGAAGTGGAACGGCGCGGCTGAGAGCTTGAACGCGAAGCCGGAGATCAGCATGACCAGTCCGAGGATCGCGACGGGTGAGAGTTGTCCGGTGAATGTTTCGGCGATGTCTGAGAGTGCCGCCGAACCCGAGACACCGTAGATCAAGACCATCCCGTACAACAGCACGGATGAGGCTATAACGCCCGTGAGCAGGTACTTCATCCCGCCCTCGGAACTTTCACGGCGCGTCCGATCGAAGGCAACCAGCGCGTAGGACGGAATAGTCGCTAGTTCGATGGCGAGGAAGATCCCGAACAAGTCCCGAATCGAGACAAGCAGGATGGCCCCGAGCACGACCGATAGTATGAGCGTCATATATTCGGGCAGGTCTCCCGTGCCGCCCGACCATCGAGCGGCAGTCAGCACCGCGAAAAACGCCGTGCCGGACACGATAAGTTTGAAGAACAACCCGAAGCTATCGACCACGAAGCCGCCCCCGAAGAAGTCGCCCTCGAAACCGGCGATCAGGAGTCCAGCCGCGCTACCGAAGACTGCCAGGGCTCCGATAGCCGCGAGGGTCGCGGTGAGACCCGGCGAGTCTTCCATGAAGACACCGACCATCAGCACGACCATTATGAAGACCGTCGAGATCAACTCCGGCAGCAGCGCGATGAATGTCTCACCCGTATACGTCACTAGCTAACCCCCTATCGCGGTCAGTACCGCCTCGACCGCCGGTCGCTGAAGCGCAACCAGAATCCCCGGAAATATACCCAACACCACCAGCAAGACGGCCAACGGCATGATCGCCGCCATCTCTATCGGGGTCGCGTCCTTCACTTCTTCGTAAGCAGGATTGGTGATCGGCCCGAAGACCGTCCTGGAGAGCATGTACAGCAGATACATCGCGCTCAACACAATACCGAGACACGCCAGAAGTCCCTGCACCGGAAACGCCGCGAAACCGCCCATGATGCTCATAAACTCCGAGGCGAAGACCGCGAGGCCCGGCAATCCCAT
>JBGTDE010000211.1:0-7042 GCA_041748475.1 Rubrobacteraceae bacterium
GCATCGTGGCCGCGAGAACGCAGTTCCTTCGCAATTCCCAGGGTTAGAACCTCGGTCCCGGCGTAGTCTTCGGGTAGAAACTGGTGGACTACAAGCAGGACTCTCAAGACCGTGGATCGCCGTCGCGCTGTACTCTTTGACAAACCTCCAACATAGCCGAATTGTACGGTAATCCAGCCAAAGAAATCGAGTCGCGAGTATGGATCAAGCTCAGATATGTATATGGCGCCAAGGCGAAAGCACTCGTTCGCACGAGCTACGTCAGCGGGCTACAGTGAGCTGCGAGCAGCAAGCACCGAGGCGAGGGTCGAGTTTGCGCTTCATGTAGAACACCGCGTTGCGACGAGGGCGGGATTGTGGAGCGACGAGTGTTTGTCGAGATCCGCTTTTCGGTCCACCATATGTTGTGTGTACAGATATAAATATCGACACATATTTGAAAAAGTACTCCAAAGCACTTCAGCTTTTCGAAGTTTTGGTCGATAATGTGATCACAAGATTCTCACACAACTGTCTCTGGAGGGGGATATGCACTCAAAATCTTCAATGTCCGTTACTGACTCTATGAGCCGAGGAGGCTTTCTGAGGCTTACCGGAGCGGGTGTTGCGGGCGTTTTCGCGCTTGGCATCATGAGCTCCGGCAGCGTGTTGGCGCAGACGCAACTCCGTGGCGAGTTCGAGGCGGCGGCCGCAAAGTACAGTGTCCCTGCAGAGTTGCTTCTGGCTATGGGCTACGTCAACACTCGTTGGGAGATGCCAGAGCCAGCGGCCAGCGGCTTCGAGGAAGACGAATTAGACGGCAAGGGTCTCTATGGCATCATGGCGCTCGTACGCAATCCGTCCGCTGACACTCTGGGAGAAGCGGCGAAACTCACCGGCATCTCCGAAGACAAACTAAAGACCGACCGCGAGTCGAACATAATGGGCGGAGCAGCTTTACTTGCGAAAAGCCAGGGCGAGAAGCCTTTCAAACTCGGTGACTGGCTCGGTGCGGTAAACGGCGACGGCGGCAATGGTCGAGCTTATGACGCAATTGGCGGAATCGGTGGCGGCGAGCTGTATGTGGATCAAGTCCTCGATACCCTGAGAGGCGGAGCGGAAGCCCGCATTAGCACCGGCGAGAAGGTCGTTTTGGAGGCCCAGGATCCAGCATCCCGAACAGCTAGCACAACCGGGGAGGTGCTCTAATGGCTACGTGGTACGGAGCTCATTCCGGCAACTATACCAACGCGAGCCGTCCCGGCTCGCACCCCATCAACAAGGTCGTCATCCACGTCACGCAAGGGTCGTTCTCAAGTGCGATCAACTGGTTTAAGGATTCCCGAGCCGGGGTCTCGGCTCACTACACGGTTCGCTCCAACGACGGTTTTGTCGGGCAGTCGGTTCGGGAAGAGGATATTGCCTATCATGCGGGAAATTGGAGCTACAACCAGACGAGTATCGGCATAGAGCACGAGGGGTATGTAAGCAATTCGTCCTGGTTTACGGAGAAAATGTACCGTTCCTCGGCAAGGCTTACAGCATACTTATGCAAGAAGTACGGTATCCCCATCGACCGCAACCACATCATCGGCCACAACGAAGTACCGGGCGCGACCCACACGGACCCTGGTCGCTATTGGAATTGGACCAAGTACATGAGTTATGTCAGGTCGGCAGCCGGCGCCTCGACCAACAGCCAGCCCGCCAGCAAAGCGAACAGGGATCCACTGCCCCGTTCTGGAAGCAGATACAGCCAGATCGTGGGCGACTCGATGAAAGACCGGTTTAGACTGTCGGGTAGCTGGGTCAAGAGCAACTACCACTCGAAGACCTGCTATGGTCGCAACTATAGGGTCTTTAAAAACCCAAGCCGGTTGACTGTGGCGAAGGCCAAATTCAAGGTCAAGGTTCCCAAGACGGATCGCTACGAAGTGTATGCTTGGTGGCCTGCGGACCCCGGTTACAACTCGCGTACGATGTTCAAGATCAAGACAAGCAGCGGGTGGGTCAAAAGAAAGGTGGACCAGAGGAAAAGCGGAGGCAGATGGGTGAGCCTCGGCACGCATAGACTTAGCGCGGGCGACTCCTTCAAGATCCAGATCTCCGCTAGAAGCCGCAACTCTGGTTACGTAATCGCGGATGCTGTCGGAATAGTGAGACGCTGAGGTTCCCGACTACCGTTTGGCTCCTGGGGATAAAATTTAGCTCTTCGACATCGCCTCCGAGAGACCCGAGGCGATTGCGGACGGCTGTTGTTCCATCTCTGAGAGACTCGGCGATGGCTTGTAACCCGTCTATTTATAGAGCTGGGCGTGACTACCCAGCTCCGGCAGGTGAGATAAACTAGCTGCGGTCCAGAGACGGTGCTCAGAACCCGGCGAGGAACGGCTATTGTCTAGAAAAACACAGAATGTAGAAGTGGAACCCAGAAACGCCGTGTTCGAGGCACTGGTAAACTTTCGCCATTGGTTTCGGTCCACTCCTTCATTCCCGCAATTCCAGACTTCTCATGAAGACCAGAGGTCTTTCTTGGGCTTCAGACGGACATTCCGCACTGTCAACGCCTTGCTGAGATCCCTTCGTTGCCTCATTCAGGCCGATTACGTGAATTATCCAGCTTGGATGGAGTCGTCGGTGGAGTCCAGAGCTATACGTCCCGAGGACGTAGCTTACGCTCCGGAGCGCTTTGTTCAGCTCCAGGTGATCTTGGAGATACGCAACGACCCCCAGAAACAAAAGTCCTTCAGCCGCTCAGTCTAGCGGCCTCCAACCATGCCTCCACGCCTGACAGTCGTCGTCCCAAACTGGAACACGCGACAGTTCCTCGGTCCCTGCCTGAACTCGTTGCGCCGCCAAACCTTCAGAGACTTCGAGACCATTCTCGTTGACTCCGGCTCGACCGACGATTCTCTGACTTTCGTAGAGAGACACTTCCCGGAAGTCCGCACCATTCCACTCGGCGAGAATAGAGGTTTCTCGGGAGCTGTCAACGCTGGTATAGAAGCGTCGAGCGCAGAGTACATCGTCTTGTTGAACAACGATACGGAACAAGACCCCAACTGGCTGGCGGCGCTAGTTGAGGCGGTCGAGCAACACCCGGAAGCATCGCTATTCGCTAGCAAACTGCTGGACTTTGAAGACCGAGACATCCTGGACGGCGCGGGAGATGCTTTGCGCCGAAGCGGACTTCCCTATCGGCTCGGACATCGGGAGACCGACCGGAGTAGGTTCGATGAGGAACGTTACGTCTTCGGAGCGTGCGCGGCAGCGGCGTTGTACCGACGTTCGCTGTTCGATGAGATAGGTCTCGTCGACAGAGATTTCTTCGCCTATTGTGAGGATGGCGACATCAGCTTCCGCGCTCAGATCGCCGGTCACCGGTGCCTCTATGTTCCGCGGGCCGTCGTCTACCATGTGGGCTCCGTCTCTACCGGCGGCAAGCGCAGCGCCACGGCTACCCGGCTCGGCACCCGAAACGGCTTGTTGCTCCTGGCGAAGAACCTTCCCACACCACTTCTGTGGCGTTCGTTGCCGTCGATCCTCGCCGGGCAGCTCTCGCGTTTGTTCGTCACGACCGTTTCAGGTGTTGGCGGGGCGCACTTGACGGGACTACTAGAAGCTTGGAGTATGTTACCCGCGATGTTGAAAAAGCGTTCCGAAATTCAGAAGGTTCGGCGGGTCTCGAACGAATACTTGCGGGAGCTGCTGCGTGAGTCGTCGCGGCAGGCGGCGCGGAGTCGCTCCCGACGCTTGCGTGATGAGTGGCGGCGGCGTCTCTCGTGAAGTTCTCGGTGGTCATCGTCAACTACGCGTCGTGGGCTTTTACGTTGCGGTGTGTAGAGTCGCTGCAAGAGACGGACTATAAGGACTTAGAGGTGATCCTGGTAGACAATGATGTCTCGCCGGTTCCTGAGTTGCCCTCTTGGGTGAAGTTGCTTAGGATGGGAGAGAATGCCGGGTTCGCGCGGGCTCAGAATCGGGGAATCGAGTCTTCGACGGGCGATCTCATCGTTGTCCTTAACCCGGATACGGTGGTCGAGAGAGGTTTCTTCGACAAAGTGGAGATATTCTTCCAGAACCACACCGACGTGGGAGTCATGGGACCCCGGCTGTTGGATTTTAGTGGCGGGATACAGCTCTCCGCTCGGCGCGATGTCACCATGATCACTGGTCTACTGGGACGCACTTCTTTTCTGACACGTCTCTTCCCGGAAAGCTCGCTGGTCAGAAGCCAGTTTCCAGCCGTCTCCGGAAGTATTGCCGCACCCGTGGACTGGGTTTCCGGGGCTTGCATGGTGATCCAACGCGAAGCCTTCCAGAACCTGAGAGGTTTCGACGAACGCTTTTTCATGTACTTCGAAGATGCGGACTTGTGCCGCCGGATACGAGAAGCTGGCTGGGTTGTCTATCACGCGCCTGCCATAGAAGTTTTCCACGGCGTCGGCGGAAGCAGCCGCAGCAGACCCAAAGCAGTGTGGATGCTCCACAAAAGCGCCTTCCTGTACCACCGCAAACACGGAGCTCCCGGTCCGCTCAACCTCTACAGCGCGGTCGTTCTGGCGGGATTGACAGCGCGAGCGTTGGTAAAGCTGATATCCGGCTACGTCACCGACATCTCAGCCAAACGTCGCCAACACAACTAGTCCTCCGCACCAGGCCGCAACTCCAGGAAGACGTGCTCTCCAGCATTCCTTCGCAGCCGAAGCAAAAGATTGAATCCTCGATACTGCCAGGTGTATTTCTCACGCAGCGCCCGGTTGGCGACAGCCTCCTCCGACGGCGGCAAGACGCGTGCCGTTGCTCCGAGGCTAGCTCCCTTTGCGCGGCCTCGGGCATCGCTTGGCGCGAGATCCACGCGGGGATTGTTGCGGATGCGCTTGACCTTGCCGGAGTCGCGGCCAGTAAAGACGTAGGCGGCTCCATCAACGACCGTGAACCACACCGGGGTCTTGACGCCTTCTCCGCTTCGGCGGAAGGTCGTCAGATTCGCGTAGCGATATTTTTCCAGGGCGTCGAAGCTGTTAGTCATAAGTCGAGCTTGTGTTTGTGACGCGACAATACTACGATCTTCGGATAATCTAACTGATCCAACCGATGGAGGATGGTCAAGAAGATTCGCCCGCAGTTTTCTCCTTCGGCATCCATACATCGCCAACGATAAAATACTCCCCTGGGTATTGCCCTCGAAGCTCCCGAACCGCGCCCGCACTAAAGGCTCTCAACTGAGGCAGACTCGGTGCTCCACCTCCACTCATCCAAACTTGCTCCCCCTCCCGCGCCACAACCTTGCCTCTCTCGTTCAACATCACGATCTTGCCGTTCCTTGACTCAGTTCTCGGGCAGCCCTTCTCGTCCACCGACAGCACGCCACCCGATAACCCATTTGGTATATCGCCTCCTCCTTGACGAGGCCGTCTTCGGAACAGACTCCGTAGTCTCCGCACGCTCGTCTCGGTCGTCTTTGTTCTCTCGCTCTGCGTTTTTTGGCCGCAGGATGCTAGCAGCAAGATCAGACCGAAAGACCAACAGATTCCTTGTAGCTGAGGACCGTGCGTGCTCAATTGCGGGTCTGAATCTTTCGTACGGGCAAGGCTGCGCGGCCCTGGAGCGGTGTTGCCGTAGAAGACGAGGCTACCGCTGTCATATGTGTGGTGACAGGACTTGGCACTAGGTGGATCCGCCGTAGCTTGGCAGGTCGCTCTCTGGCGTATCCTCCAGCGTGCGGGCGGCGCGGTCTTTCTCCGAGAGAGTCGGGTTGTTGATGGGCCACTCTATGTCGATGCTCGGGTCGTTCCAGAGTACAGCGCCTTCGGCCTCGCGGGCGTAGTAGTTGGTACATTTGTAGGTGAAGAGCGCGGTCTCGCCGGTGACGACGAAACCGTGGGCGAAATCTGGCGGAACGTAGCATTGCCGCTTGTTCTCGGCGGAGAGATACACGCCTGTCCACTCGCCGAAGGTCGGAGAGCCGACCCGGATGTCTACAGCCACGTCGAAGACTTCACCTTCGAGGACGGAGATGAGTTTGCCCTGTCCGTGGGGATTCTGGAAGTGCAGGCCACGCAAGACCCCATGCGCGGAGTAGGAGAGGTTGTCTTGCACGAAACGTCCGCTCGTCGGGATACCAGCCTCTTTGTAGCGGCGGTCGTTAAAAGATTCCATAAAGAAGCCGCGGTCGTCGCCGAAGACTTTAGGCTCCAGGATCAGGACTCCGGGTAGATTCGTTGGCATGACGTTCATTAAACAAACTCCCTGGTATTAACAAGATCCATCAGGTACTGACCGTAGCCGTTCTTTTTCATCGGGGCGGCGAGACGTTCGAGTTGTTCTGCGTCAATGTAGCCCCGACGATACGCTATCTCCTCGGGACAGCCGATCTTGAGCCCTTGCCTGGCTTCGATGGTCTCGATGAAGTTTGTGGCTTGCTGCAAGGATTCGTGGGTTCCGGCGTCCAACCACGCCATTCCCCGGCCCATCACTTCGACGCTCAGACTATCGCGGCGCAGGTATTCGAGGTTTACGTCGGTGATCTCCAGTTCTCCCCTCGGCGATGGCGTGAGTTCCGCTGCGATCTCCAGCACCTCGTTGTCGTAGAAGTAGAGTCCCGTGACTGCATAGTGTGAACGCGGCTTCTCGGGCTTCTCTTCTATGGAGAGGACTTTCCCGTCAGCGTCGAACTCGACCACGCCGTAGCGTTCCGGGTCTCGCACGTAGTATCCGAATACCGTGGCTCCGGCGTCGCTCGTCGCGGCTTTTTCCAACTGTCTGATGAAGCCGTCACCGTAGTAGATGTTGTCCCCGAGGACGAGTGAGACCGAGTCCTGTCCTATGAAGTCCTGGCCGATCACGAACGCCTGGGCGAGACCTTTGGGTTCGGGCTGCACGGCGTACTCGAAGCTCATCCCCCACCGGGAGCCGTCGCCGAGAAGTTCCTCGAAACGAGGGAGATCGGTTGGAGTGGAGATCACCAAGACCTCCCGGATACCGGACATTATCAGGGTGGAGAGTGGATAGTAGATCATGGGCTTGTCCCACACCGGCAGTAGCTGCTTGCTGACCGCCA
>JBGTDE010000212.1:0-2252 GCA_041748475.1 Rubrobacteraceae bacterium
GCGTACTTCATAGTTCCGTCTGGGCGAAACTCGAACCATTCCGGGTGTTCCGAGACGTAGGGATGGTCGGGTGAACATTGGATCGCAATGTCCAGGGCGACTTCCATGCCGAGTGCTTCGGTGGCCTGGACGAAGTGGCGGAAGTCTTCGAGTGTGCCGAGGTCCGGATGAACGGCCATGTGTCCGCCGTCCTTGGAGCCGATGGCGTAGGGGCTTCCGGGGTCGTCTGGAGCAGCGGTCAGGGCATTGTTGCGGCCCTTGCGATGCGCGGTCCCTATAGGATGAATGGGTGTCAGATAGACAACATCGAACCCCATCTCGGCGATCTCCGGTAGGCGAGCTTCGGCCTCACGGAAAGTCGCGCTGCGGCCCGGCTCGGTTCCTTGCGAGCGGGGAAACATCTCGTACCACGCTCCGTAACGGGCCCGCACCCGATCCACGAAGACTTCCAGGGTCGTATCGTAGGTAGCGGAGCGCGACCGGTCAGGGTTCGCGGCCATCGCCTCGCGCACCGCTTTAGAACGGAGGATTTCCAGTTGGCCGTCATAGTCAGCGGCGTCGAAACTCTTTACGGCGGCTTTCAGGTGTTTGTTATTAGAGCGTTTCGCGGTCTCGGCGAGAAGGGCGCGGCCTTCGATAAGTTCGAGTTCCACAGTCTGGTCCGCGCCCAATTTCTTGCGCACGTCACGCAGCCAAGTCTCGTGCAGGTCTCCCCAGGCTTCAACGGTATATTCGTAGAGGGCGTTTTCGGTCAGTTCGAAGGAGCCCTCCCAGAGGTCGAGGCCCGCGTTGGTCTGCTTCATCGGGACTTCGTTCCATTGAGGTTCGTTTTTCTTGCGAAATTTCAGGACGGCGGCCAGGATATCGTGGCCTTCCTTAAAAGCTTCAGTGTGGACTGTCAGGCGGTCGCCGACCTCGCGTTTAATGGGGTGTCGACCGCAGTCCAGTTGAGGGCGAATGCGCTGGATCACGACAGACGCCCTCGAAGTTTCTATGGACTCAGGCAATATCTCCGGCACCTCACACCTCCAATAAATAGTTATTCGATCTCGGGTTTCAAAACCGGTCCCGCAGCGTAGGATAATCGCATATCTCGGAGGTTCAAACACGAATGTCGGAGTTTAGATGTCGGGCGAGCGATGATGAGAGGATCGACATGAGCGACGAGGTGCGAGACAAGCAGGGCGATGCCGAGCCTTTGAACTGGGCGTGTACGGTGTGTGGTTATCGGGTGGAGGGCGAGTCGCCCGAGAAATGTCCAGATTGCGGGTCTGGGGTGGAGGAATTCGATCAGGTTCCAAAGCCGGGATTCTAAAGCGTTGTCCAAATACAAGGAAAGCATTTCAGACTTCCAGGTTTTCAGCATGTCAGCTTGTTTCTGACCGACTGTCACCCTGAGAGCCGCAGACGGCGGTCTGACCGGCTCAAAGCAGGGCCATCCCGCTGTTCGTGGTCCTTGTTCTCTAGGACTCTTCCGGCTCTCCGCGACCGCCAGAGCACCGGTTGCCGGAGAGTGGAGCTATCTCAGTATTTTTGAAGTCGTCCACGAATTGGCGCAGGCGTGGGTCGTCCGGGCCGTCTAGTTCTATTTGGACACGCCAGGCGGTGGCTACCACGGGAGATGGAAGGTCTGGGTAGGGGCTGATTATTGTGTAGTCCTCGTTGGCGTAAGAGCGAAGTTCGTCTATCTGGGATTTGGGGAGGTCGGGAGAATAGGTGATCCAGACCACCCCGTGATCCATGCTGTGAACGGCGATCTCGTTCTCTACGGGCTCGGTGTAGAAACCGCAATTCTGCCAGATGGGAGAGTGAGGGCCGTTTGTTGGCGGATCGCGGTCGTAGTCGATATCTCCGCGCTTGATCTCTGTGCTAGTAGCAGGATAGAGCTTTACCCCTTCGGGTGGATTCTCTGGCAAAGGCTTGGGTTTGTCCGGCTTCTTACCGTCGGCGGGGGTCATGTTAGTCGTTTCGTTTGTCCCGATCTCCGCCCGCGCCAACTCCTCCTCGATACCGGTCTTCTCCATGCTACCTTCCGAGGTAGTACCACCGGAAGTCTCCTCACTTGACCCGGTGGTAACTCCGTCACCCCCACCGCCAGACGATTCATTCTCACCGCTCTCGGCTCCGCAAGCGGCAACCGTCAGGAATACAACGACCAGGAGAGCGGCTAGCGGTATGCGATCAGAGATTTTGAGATGGGCGAACATGGATCCCCTATATCTATTCGAGAACTTCCTGAAATATACTACGCA
>JBGTDE010000213.1:0-7210 GCA_041748475.1 Rubrobacteraceae bacterium
GGTACCGTCAAGCTAGGGGCTATTAACCCTTCGCCCTTCTTCCCCAACAACAGAGCTTTACGACCCGAAGGCCTTCCTCGCTCACACGGTGTTGCTGCATCAGGCTTTCGCCCATTGTGCAAGATTCCCGACTGCTGCCTCCCGTAGGAGTCTGGGCCGTGTCTCAGTCCCAGTGTGGCTGATCATCCTCTCAGACCAGCTATACATCGTCGCCTTGGTAGGCCGTTACCCCACCAACTAGCTAATGTACCGCGGGCTCATCCCTCGCCGGATGGCCGAAGCTACCTTTCCTTACAAGGCCATGCGACCCTGAAAGCTTACGGGGTATTAGCTGGAGTTTCCTCCAGTTGTCCCCCTGCGAGGGGCAGATTGCCCACGTGTTACGCACCCGTTCGCCACTTTACTAACCCCGAAGGGTTTTCTCGTTCGACTTGCATGTCTAAAGCACACCGTCAGCGTTCGTCCTGAGCCAAGATCAAACTCTCCGAACTAGCCCGCCCCCGAAGGAGCTAAGGCTATATTTGGCGCGGGCCTGAGCCTTTCGGCTACTCCCCGCTCGGCGACCCGCTTATACTCTCGGGCCGCTTAGAGTCAGTCTCGGCGTAATATGACAGGTTTACCTGTATACACATTTCGTCTTTTGCTACTATTCAGTTTTCAAGACCTCCAAGCTCCTTGCCTTCCGGCGGAGCCGGATGATTCGCGTATCGCGATTTCGGCGATTAAAACGCCCACCTTTCGGCGGGCTGGTCACTCTTCCCTATTTGCAGGGCGTTTACCTTTTAAGCCTCGTCTCGATTTTCAAGTCGCTCCTCATCAGCCAGAGAAGTATAGCATCACCCTCATCGTAGTCAAACCTCCTCATGAAACTTTCTTGAAATGAAGGTGAAAGAACCACGGGCAACCGGTTACGTCTTTACTTCTAGCTGGGCGTAGCGACGCTTTCCTACTTGGAGGATGCTGCCGTCGATCTCGTCGGGGGTCAGCGTGGAACGCTCATCGTCTATGACTGTACCTCCGATACGAACCGCACCGCCTTTTATGAAACGACGGGCTTCGCCGTTTGTCTTCGCGAAGCCCGCGAGGGTTATAAGGTCGACGATCCAAGTCTCCGGCTTAGATGGAACCTCCACTGCTGAAATGTCGTCCGGCACCTCGCGGCGACTTAGCCGGTCGAAGGTCTCTTCGGCGGTATCGACTTCGTTTTTGGAGTGGAAGGTTTCCACGAGAGCGCGTGCTAGATGGCGTTTGAGTTGAACGGGTTCGGCTTCGGGCATGGCTTGATCCAGGAGTAGGGAGTAGTAGTCGGGCATTGTCGTGTCGGGGATACTCATGGCTTTGCCGAACATATCGGGGGCGAGGTCGGTGACGCCTATATAGTTGCCGAGAGACTTACTCATCTTCATCTTGCCATCGGTGCCTACTAAGAGGGGGGTTGTCAGGACGCACTGGGGAGTCTTTCCGTAGTACTCCATTACCTGGCGGCCCATTAGCAAGTTGTAGAGTTGGTCGGTGCCGCCGAGTTCGATATCCGCGTCGATGGCTACGGAGTCGTAGGCTTGCATAAGAGGATAGAGGAGCTCGGTAAGGGAGATCTGGTCCCGAGCCGCGAAACGTTTCTGGAAATCGTCACGCTCCAAGATACGAGCAACGGTCGTGGCGCGGGTCAAGGTGATGATGTCGATCATGGTCATCGGCGCGAGCCACTCGGAGTTGCGCCGGACCTCGGTTCTTTCACGGTCGAGGACGATGTACGCCTGTTCGAGATACGTGCGCGTGTTGTCTTCTATCTGATCGGCGGAGAGGATGGGTCGGGTTTTGGATCTCCCGGAAGGATCTCCAACCCGAGCCGTATAGTCCCCTATAACTAGGATCGCCGTATGCCCGAGATCCTGAAACTGGCGGAGTTTTTTGAGTACCACGACGAATCCGAGGTGAATGTCCGGGGCGGTGGGATCTATACCGAGCTTGACGCGCAGCGTGTCCTCACCGGCGAGGCGGCGTACGAGTTCGTGGCGGGGTAGAGCGTCGACGGCGTTATCGAAAATGTCTTTGATGTCGGGCCTCTCGTTCATAATCGCATCGTAATACGTTCGTAAATACAATGTAACGTGTTCGTCGGTGTTGTACTATACCGAGTCGATGGCTCGTACCTACCAAAGAAACAGGAACCGACGGACCCCGGATTCTCGCAAGCCGGTCGCTGGTCGCTCTATAAGGATCTCCGGCGGCGCGTCCAAGAAACGCGGTCGGGGTCTTGGCACCCGCATCCTAAAAGGATTCGGTATCTTTCTGCTCTGTTGCCTGGTCGCGGCTATCGGCTTTGCGGCTGGCGCTTACGTTGGCCTCGTACAGAGCGTCTCCAAACTGGAGGAACCAAAGGCTCTCTCGACGCATCCGACCTATATATACAGTGCGCCACTCGGCGACACGGACGAGTCGCGGCGTGTGATCGGCACTATCTTCCAGGGCGAGAACCGCAAGACGGCTGATGAAGACACAATGCCCGCGAGCCTGCTAAACGCGCTGGTGGCAAAAGAAGACGAAAGATTTCGTGAGCATGGAGGTGTGGATCTCTGGGGAATCATGCGTGCTTTGTACGTGGACTTGCAGGAGGGCGCGGCAGTCGAGGGAGCATCCACCATCACCCAGCAATACGTCAAGAACGCCTACCTAACTCAGGAGCAACTGATATCGCGAAAGCTCAAAGAGGCTTTCATAGCCATTGAGATAGAACGTCGAATCCCCAAAGACGACATTATCGCCAAGTATCTGAACACTGTTTACTTCGGCAACAACGCTTACGGCGTGGAGGCCGCATCACAGACCTATTTCAACAAATCGACCGAAGACTTGACCATTGCTGAGTCAGCGACACTGGTCGGAGTACTCAACTCGCCGTCGAGCTACGGGCAGGACAAGGATGCCGCCCATCAACAACGGGATCTCGTGCTGCAGAAGATGTTCGAGTCGGGATACATCAACGAACAAGAGCAGCAGCAGGCCATAGAAGAGTCCATGCCCGACGAGTGGCCGGTAGCCGCTATGGTCGAGACCGGGCTTACTGGTCCGCAATTGACGCGGAACTTCACCGAACTAGTTCAAGACGAGCTCGTCCAGAAGTATGGAGCCGAGACCGTCAAGCGCGGAGGATTGAGCGTGTACACGACTCTTGACCTCGAAAAACAGGTAGAGGCCCAAGAGACGATCTACGGGGAGACCGGGTATTTGCCAACGGAGGATTACCCTGATGCCGCGCTAGTCTCAATCGAGCCGAAGAGTGGCAAGATCCGGGCGATGGTCGGGAACCGGGATCAGGGTTCCCACTTCAACCTCGTAACGCAAGCTCGCCGCCAGCCTGGAAGCTCGTTCAAGCCGTTCGCGCTAATAGCGGCTCTGGAACAAGGCGTGGATCCCAAAACCGAGTTCGTCTCAGAGAAGAAAGAGTACAAGGTCGACGTCGGGACAGGACGGCCCGAGAAGTGGAAGGTCAAGAACTACGAGAAAGAAGAACGTGGTTCAATCAGCATAGAAGAAGCACTTTGGCAGTCGGACAACACAGTCTTCACAGACCTCGTTATGAACGTAGGAGATCGCGGCCTGAAGAACGGCCCGGAAGCGATAGTAGACGTAGCGAAGAGACTTGGAATATCCGCTGACTTTCCCAAAGAACCGCATCCTTCGGTAGTTCTTGGAACGCAGGAAGTCTCGCCGATGGACATGGCGGTGGCTTACACAACCATCGCGAACGGTGGCGTGCGGGTTGAACCGACCGCCGTTTACAAGGTAGTCGCGAACGAGGGTTCCTCGGAGGAGAAGGTTTTGCAGCCGCCCAAAGCCCAAGAGGGTAAGCGAGTCATCAGCAAGGAAGTCGCGGAGAAGGCGACGGAGATCATGGTGGGCGACATCACCAACGGGATCGCGGGCAAAGCCGGTCTCGAAGGTCGCCCCGTCGCCGGTAAGACCGGGACTTCGGAGAGGTTCTTCGATGCCTGGTTCGTTGGTTTTACACCGCAACTCGTCACCGGGATATGGTCAGGATATAGTGAGGGCGGTCAGACTTTGGAATCCCTCCTCGGCCCCGATGCGCAAGAACAGTTCGGTACAGTCCCATCACCAACGATCATGTTCCACGACTACATGATGAAGGCACTTGAGGGGGAACCCAAAGAGCAGTTCGAGGGAGTCGAAACTCCCGAACAACAAAAAGACAAGAGAGCTTCGCAAGCTCCCGAAGAGCAAGCCGCTCCAGTGATCGACCCGGTTACCGGGCTCGAAGTCGTACCCGAGGCGGACCCAGCGGCGGCAGACGCGGCGGCGGTAGAACCAGCAGCCGTTGACCCAACGGCCCAAGTACAGCCCTAGAACAGGGTTGTCGTGCGGGACAACCCGCGATCCACTATTCCTTTAGGCGGCACCGAGACGTTCTTTTCGCCTTCGATCAGATAACGCCAGGGTAACTCGACACCATGTGAGATACCGATGCGTGTGGTGGAGATGATCTCGCCTTCTAGAGCTTTCGTTTCCGAAGGCAGGATTCCAAGCGAGCCAGATGTGAGTTTGCGACCGTCCTCGGTGAGCTCGATTCCTAGAGCTTGGGTGAGCCTTCCTGGTCCATTACAGAGGTCTTTGGAACGTCCCCGTCTCTCCGCCATGAGGTCGTGGCCTTCGGTGGGACGCAAAGCCCGGATCAGGACCGCGCTGCCTACGCCCTCGGGTTCGCAGACTACGTTGAGCAGTCGGTGGATGCCATAGGAGAGATAGACGTAAGCAATCCCCGGTGGTCCGAAGATGTTCCGGTTTCGCATGGTCGGTCCCTTGTAAGCGTGGCAGGCGGGGTCTTCGGGACGATACGCCTCGGTTTCGACGATGATGCCGGAGGTACGCCCTTTGGATGTCTCGTGGAAAAGAGTGCATCCGAGAAGGTCTACGGCGACCTCTCGCGGGTCTCTATCACAGAAAGCGGTAGTTAGAATATTCGGAGCGTTTCCTGCTCGCCAGAAAGTTCCGTGATGCGTCGGGATAGCTGGTCGAGGTCCAGGCCCGCCTCAGATCTAATGGAGGACTTCAGGAGCGGACGCACCTGACCGATCTGAACCTGCAACTCGCGAAGCATCTCGATAGCTCCACTCTCCTCCCCTACCATGTCCCGCAGAATGGTTGATTCGGTTCGTCCGGCAGTAAGAGGCTCGCGCACGTTATCCACATAGACTAGGGTGCGGCGTCCGCTACCACGGTCCTCTTCAATGGGTACAAGCGCGACGATACGGTCGGCACGAACGTATTTACCGAAACCCAGGGAAACGATACGGTCGGGGATCACCTTCATTCAGGTAATTTTAACATAGCACCGCCAGCCCAAGCCCGGTATATTGACCTCATGAGGTTGTCAGACGGAGATAGGATTCTTGCGGGAGATGGCATCGAACTCCGACCCCATGCCCGTAGGAATTACGAAATCTACGGTCGATGGTACTCGGACCCGACGGTCTGGCACCTGACAAGCTGGACAACCGAGCCGCTGCGTCCCCGAGAAGTAGAACGACTCTTCGAAGATCGCGAAGCCTCAATCACCGAGAAATCCTTCGCCATACACTTGCCAGACAACCGGGAACCGCTGGGGATCATCAGCCTGATGAACGTCAGCAAAGCCCACGGATCAGCGGATCTCTCGATAATCGTCGGCGACTCCGACGACCGCGCTCGCGGCTATGGGACAGAAGCGATCAGAACTATCCTGAAACATGCCTTTGAGGATCTAGCCCTTTACCGAGTTGGCCTGAGCGTCTTCGAGTTTAACGAGGCAGCCCTCAAAACCTACGAACGCCTCGGATTCAACCAGGAAGGATGTCTGCGTGGCGCGGTAAAACGCGACGGAAGGCACCACAACGCTATCCTGATGAGCATACTAGCCCCCGAGTGGAACGCCTGAGCCAGTGGAAAGCTAGTCAGCTAATCAGCCGGTCAGACAGTCAGGTTTTGCCAACCGGCTAACCGACTTTCAGGTTCCTCTTACCTCAGCTGCAAACTTGTCGCGCAGGATACCCGCTAGTTGACGCATCTCTCCGTCGACATCCTCGTCGGTTAGAGTTTCGGAGCCCTGGAATACAAAGCTCAGGGCTACGCTCTTTCTGTCCTCTGGAACTTGTGGTCCCTCGTATACGTCGAAGACCCGGATGCTTGATAGAAGCCGGGTTTTCGATCGCTCTAGGGATGCTATAAGGTCAGCGGAACGGGTGTCGCGGGCGACTACCATGGCCAAGTCGCGGCTTGTAGCGGGGACGTTAGCGAACGGCTGGAAAGAAGGTGTGGGATCCGGATCGCAGCTTGCAAGGTCAAGCTCGAAAGCGACGACCGGCCAGTCTTCGAGGTCGAATTTCTCCGCTGTGGATGGGTGGATGCCGCCAACCCATCCTACCTCTGTATCGCCCACCAATACCGCCGCCGCACGACCCGGATGCAAGAAATCACGCACATGCGGCTCGAAGGCCGCGCCAGGCACTAGCCGCTCTACTATGCCTTTGACGGCGAAAAAGTCGGCTTCCGCGCCTTTCGTATTCCATCCGGCGGGCTGTGTCGTACCCGCAAGGATGGCACCGACTCGTTGTGTCTCACGAACACCCATCAGAGACTCTGGTGCGATGGTGTCATCGTTCGGGGTCTCTCCGGTCATGCGGTAGTGAAGGATGGCATCGCGCTCTGCATCTGTTGCTGTGACACGCTCGAAGACGCGACCAACCTCGAAGATCGACCCTCCCCGAGAGCCGAAAGCCCGGTTGCGAGCCGTGGCATCCAGCAGACCAGGTAAGAGTGTCTCCCGGAGGTTTGCGGACTCGGCGCTTAGTGGATTCCGCAAACGGAGGCCGGTATCCGCGTCTTCGTCTTGTCCGAGGTCTTTTTTCCAGCGGTCGGGACCGAATGGGTACGTTACGGCTTCAGCTAGGCCTAGATCAGCAAGTAGGCTGCGCAGGACGCGTAGGTTTCGTTGATCCGGTGTCAGACCACCGGGAAGAGCGACGGCAGGTATCTCTTCGGGAATTTTCTCCAGCCCGATCAGACGCCCCACTTCCTCGATTAGGTCGACTTCCCGGACGAGATCCTGCCGGAACGTCGGAACTTCCACCTCTATACCACCATCGGTCTGTCGCACCTCGCAACCGAGACCTTCGAGTTTGGTAGCGGCTTCTTCGACTTCGACGGGCATCCCGAG
>JBGTDE010000214.1:0-7318 GCA_041748475.1 Rubrobacteraceae bacterium
TTCGGAGCGCTCGTTCGCGGTGGCATCAATGCTCGCTCGCGTTTCGGTGGCTGGCTCGACAAACGGTTTCCGCCAGTTCTCGAAAAGCAGGGCGCCGCGCAGGTATCTAAACGTCGAAGAGATTATGGCGACTGTGGGAACCGCGAATATGGCGCCGACCACGCCATAAAGAGCCGTCGCTGCGAGGGTCGCGAAGAGAACCCATAACGGGTGAACCCCGACCGAATCTCCCATGAGTTTAGGCACCAGCAGATTCCCTTCGACCTGCTGTGCCACCAGGAAGAGACCTGCGACGATCAGGGCAGTAGATATTCCGTCCCCCGCGAACAACGCTATAACGACCGCCGGAACCGCGCCCAAAAACGCGCCGAGAACCGGGATGATCTCCGTCAGACCGACCCACAGACCTATTATCAGAGCGTACTGTCCAATGGCAAAGTAGCCGATAGCCCAGCCTACGACACCCATGATCGCGCAGAGCGTAAGCTGCGCCCGGACGTATTTGCCCAGACTCGTCTCAACCACATGGAACAACTCCACAGCCTGATCCCGCACCGTGTCCGGGATCGTGTCCAGAAGTGCCCGCGTGATCCTCTCTCGGTCCAACAAAAGATAGATGGAGACAATGACCATCAGTAGAAGGTTCAACAATGTCCCGAAGACACCAAATACCCCACCAATAAATCCTAGGGCGACGTTCAAAGCTTGCCCCGCCGAAGGCGCATTGTCCCGCACGAGTTGCGTGAGAGCCTGCTGGTCCACGGAGGCCACATACTCGCCAACGTAGGGAATGTTCCGAGCGCGGTCCACTACGACGGTAGCCGCCTTCACGAGATCCTGAGGGTTCTGGACTATGCTCTGCACCTGCCCCACCGCCGGTACTATGATCACCAGAAGCGCCGCTGTGAGAGCGAGACCGAACACCAGAAATAGCCCCACTACCGCTACTACCCTCGGCACCCGTCTCCGTTCCAATCGGCGCACCAGGGGATTCAAAACATAAGCCAGCACCGCCGCCGTAAGGAACGTGATTAGGACACCCCCGATTTCACGCACGAAGACAACGAGCAGCACGGCTCCGACTGCAAGCATCAGATACTGAAAATATGTGGAAACAACGAGCTTCTTGGTGGTCACCTGTGACTCCGAACAATGTTGTCACCGTGATAGGAGTCCGCTGACCCTGGCACCGTTGCTAATACGTGCGAATTCGCTTCTATGGCCGAGGTAAGCACATTTCAAAGTTTACACTCTCCCCCGTGCTCTGTATAATCTTGCCCCGGTATGAGAGGCAACCAACCACAGAGGACACAACATATTGGGTCAGGCCACGCTCGCAGGGCGGAGTCTCGACCTTCACGCTACGCCCGCGAAACGGCCCCCAAGTACGAGATCAACCTAGACGGTATCTCGTCCGGCGGAAATAGTCGTCAACCCCCGACCAGAAAGCGCGAGACTGGCGGCACTAAGTCCAGCACGTACCAGCGGCGGCGGGTGATGGCGGTGTGCCTCTTGATCCTGGGTCTCATAGCCCTGGTCTTCGCGGTCTTCGCCCAGACATCGGTCGCGACGGACGGCGAGCTGGCTATCGACCCGAACAGCGCCGCGCCGGATGCCACGCTGGCGACGGCCTCCGAAAACAATATCTCTACCCCAATACGCCCGGTGGACATCACAGCACTTGGATACCATCCTGAAGGCGACAGCCTCATAGAACTAGCCCCCCGAGGCGAAAACCTGTCCGACACTCCGCTTTTGGACATGTTCGGCGGAGGTGAGACAGCCGAGAGGATTCAGTACTACATGATGGACCCGGCGGAGCGAACCGGCCCCCGCACCGGAGCCCTGGACGTGGGAGCGGAAGCCGGAACCACCGTCTATGCTCCCATAAGCGGCACGATAACCGCCATTCGCCCGGACCCGGCTATCGGCGGCGCGAACACGGTGGAGATAAAGTCCTCCGAAAACCCGAATCTGCGGGTCTCGGTTTCTCTCGTCCGTGACATCACAGAGGACACCGGCGTTGATACCAACGTTACTGCAGGCATGACCGATCTTGGAACCGTGTCGGACTCCGCCAAGTCTCTGCAACCGCAACTCGCCTCATACACAACCGGCGCGGGGAACCACGTCACACTCCAAGCCACGAAAGTCAACTGATATCCGCGGCTTCGAGCCGCGCCAAAGATCACCCCGGCACATGATAGGCGAAGCATGATCTACGTTCTACAATCCAATCCGGTTCTGGCGATAGCTCTCTTCCTGGGCTTCATAATAGGGGTCGCGTTTCACGAGGCGGCCCACGCTTTCTCAGCCTATTACCTGGGCGACGAAACGCCCTATCGAGCCGGTCGCATCACCCTTAACCCACTCGTTCATCTGGACTTGCTGGGTACCATCATGTTCCTGGCCGCAGGCTTTGGTTGGGGCTCGACTCCCGTAACGCCCTCGAACCTCCGGGGCGGCGTGTGGGGACCGGTCGCCGTAGCCGCCGCCGGACCCGCCACCAACTTCGCGATACTGCTAGTCTGCGCCGGTCTGGCGATGGTTCCATCCCTCGACATAACCGTCTCGAACTCGCTCGGCGCGATCGTGGTGTTCGGAGTGGCGCTTGTCAACGCCCTGTTATTTGTGCTCAACCTGATCCCGATTCCACCACTCGACGGCGCGAAGATGCTGTACCCGTTTCTTCCCCGCTCCCTCGACGGCTTCGTGGATTTCATGAACGAATACGGCCCCTACATCTTCCTCGGGCTCGTCGTCATCACCTTCCTGCCTGGCCTCCCAAGCCCATTCTCCGTACTCCAAATACTTATAACACCACTGCTCTACCTGCTCGGAATAACGAGCTAAAACAACACCGAACACGTAAAAGGGGCCGCTGGATGCTCGCGGGGAGGGGGGAGAATCCGCGAGCCAAGCTGCCCCTGGGACATTCTACCTCAATAAGCCTCTCTCCTAACCTAAACTTCAGGTACAAGGTTAGAGAGAATCAGGCTTTCCGCTCCTTAATTGGGAGGAATACAGAGAAAGTGCTACCGGTATTAGGTTGGCTGTTTACTTGGATTCTACCTCCAAGGTGATGGGTGATTTCGTCGGCCAGGGCGAGTCCGAGGCCGGTGCCGTCGGCTCTGGAGGAGCCCTGGGCTCGGTAGAATCGCTCAAAGATGTGGGGTTGTTCGGCAGCGGGTATTCCGCAGCCTTCGTCGGAGATCGATACGACGGCGTGGCCGTTCTCACGGTGCAGGTCGATATCCACTGGCGAGTCGGGGTCGGAGTACTTGATCGCATTGTCCACCAGGATCGTGATCGCCCGGTGTAGCTGGTTCGGATCGGTCTCTATGAATGGCACATCCTCTTCGGCCCGAAGGTTAATCGGACGTCCGGTAAAGCCGAAGTCGCGCCGGATCTCATGCAATATCTCTTCGAGGTCGACTTCCTGTAAATTAAAGGTGACGGCGTTGGCATCGAGGCGGCTGAGATCCAGGAGCGTCTTGGCGAGGCTCTGCAGCCGCTCAGTAGCAGCCCGCATATCCTCCATGAACATTTCACGGTTCTCTTCGTCCTCCTCCTCTTCGAGCATCTCCAGGTTGCCTGAGAGAGCGAAGAGCGGGGTCTTCAACTCATGCGAGGCGTTGGCGATGAACTCGGCTTTCGTTCGCTCCACACGGCTCTCTTCCGTGACATCGCGCAGGATCGCCAGTGCGCCCTCTTCGAGGGGGGCTGCCCGGATCTCGATGATGCGATCCCCGGATGCAGCTCGGGGCTCGGTGATGGGACCAGCGTATTGGGTCTTCGCCAGGACTTCCTGAAGGTGATTGTGAAACTCGCGGTCAGAGGATTCGAGCATCTCACGGGCGCGAGGATTCAAGAAGATAGCGTTCAGTTCCCGGTCCACGCCAACGACCGCGTCCGTCATGCCGTCGAGGATGGCACGTCCGCGTTCTTTCTCCTGCTCCACCTGACTAAAAGCGTCCTTCAGGGAGGCGGCCATCAAGTTGAAAGTTTCGCCCAGAGAGCCGACTTCATCCTCCACATTGCTGTTGATGCGTTCGTCGAAATTGCCGGCGGCCAGGCGTTCGGCGGCGAATCCCAGGCGGTTGAGGCGGCGGGAGATGAGCTCCGCCGCGACGTAGCCGCAGAAGGCTGACATCAGGAGGGCCAGAGCACCGGCGACCAGCGCGATCCACTCTATCTTGCCGAGCGTGGCTTCTACGTTCTCGATGTCGCTCTCGCGGAAATACTTCACGAAGACTACGGCCCGAGTCTCTTCCTTGCCGTTGACCGTGACTTCTATGGGATATGCGTACGTGGCCTGACGCTGTCCCGCCCGAGGTCCGGTTGTTATGGGTTCCGTACTGCGCAGTGGACCGGCGGGCGGCCGAACGGCTCGCTTGACTATGGAGTCGTCCCACTGATCCAGGTCTCCAGACTGCTGATTGCCTGTCTCACCCTCGACTATCCCCCACTGCAAGTTGTTGATGGACGCGAAGGACTTTATGCGTTGTTCAGACAGGTTCGGGTTTTTTTGGACCTCCCGCGAGAACTGCTCCCCAACTTGTCGGAAGCTCGCCTCGCCCGCCTCCCGGAAAGTCTCCTCTAGTATGGGTCGGACGATCGAGTAGGCTGTCAGGGCGGCGAAGGCCGTTACCAGCATGAACAGGGCGGTCAGCCATATCCGCATGCCTATGCGAGGCTTGAAATTGTATCCTCCGAATAATGGCGACCGACGAGGTTTTCTCCAGAGGTCTAGCCCGAGCCACTCTCCGAAGGAGCGTTTCTTACCGGAAAACATACCCGACACCCCGCGCGGTGTGGATGAATTCGGGGTTGCGGGGGTCGTGTTCTATCTTTTCGCGGAGGTGGCGGATATGTACGTCCACCGTGCGTTCGTCGCGGAACTCGTCGCCCCAGACGCGGGTAAGGAGCGTGCTGCGCGAGAATACCCGCCCCGGATTAGAGGCCAGCGTCACCAGAAGTTCGAACTCCGTGTACGTCAGGTCGACCTCCTCGTTGGCTACGGAAACCCGGCGGCTTGGAAGGTTGATCTTCAGCCCGTCGTAGGACAACTCGTCCTGGCGTTGCCCCTGAGGAACGCTGGACCGGCGCATGATCGCACGTACCCGCGCCACTAGCTCCCGAACCGCGAATGGCTTGGTGACATAATCGTCGGCCCCGAGCTCCAACCCAACGACTCGATCTATCTCGTCGTCCTTGGCCGTGAGCATTATGATCGGCACATCGCTCTTGGATCGAACCCGCCGGCATACTTCTGTACCATCCAACTTGGGTAACATGATGTCGAGGATGATGAGATGCGGCTCGTACGAACCGACCGCCTGCAGCGCGGCCTCGCCATCACCGACCGCGTGTACCTGAAAACCCTCCCGCTCCAGCGCGTGGACGAGCATCTTCTGAATGGACGGCTCATCGTCCACCAAGAGGATCCTACGTGTCACACTCTGTACGCCTGAAGTCATTCTCTCTCCGCCTCGGACCTCGGAAGCTGTCTCACCAAAGTGGATTTTACCATGCAACCCATTATGCTAACGCGGCTACATCCGGCTCGCCTTCGGTTTTCTCCAAACGCTCCACGAGTTCGAGGAGATCCCCGACGCATCGCATACCAGAGGCTTCGATCACGGCTTGCCTCCGCCGCAAATAAGCCGCCACTACCCGAGCTTCATCCGACGCGGAAATTTCTTCTTTCTCCGGGTCAGTCTTCCTGGTGTCTGGACCGGCTTTTTTCTCCGAGAGAACACCCTGCGCAAAGCCTGAAAGCCCGGCTTTGTCTTGTATCTCGAAGCTCTGGTGATCAACGAGTTTCCCGTCGTTGAGGGCGAAGACTTCGACTAGGCCGGGTTCGGTGGAGTGAGCGACGATTGCCTGGGTGCCTTCGGCGGTTACCACTGCCCGCGTCAGGCGGATGCGCTCGATGCCGGAGATGAGATCCCGCAGCCGGGCCGCCGCCTCGAACTCTAGCTCTTTCGCCAGCCGCTCCCGCTCCCGGACCAGAGCCGCCAGGTGCTCCTCGCCGCCTTCACCACGCATAAGGGAGACGACTTCGTCCAGCACTTCCGTCCTGTAACGAGCCTCATCCATCCCAAGGCAGGGGCCGCAGCGGCCCATCTGGCCGTAGAAACAGACCTCGTTCTCGCCGCCGCAACGTCTGAGAGGGAAGATCCTACCTAGAGCTTCGATGCAGGCGTCGAGGACTCCGGCACTGCGGTAAGGACCGAGAAAGGTAACGCCTTCGGCGGGGTCGTTGCTCCGCACACGCTCGGGGATGGGATATGGCTCGTTGGTGTCGAGCTTTATAAACCAGCTCGTCTTGTCCGTGCGACCGACGGAGTTGTAGCGCGGTAGCAGACGGCGGATCTCCCGGGCCTCGAAGATGAGTGCGTGTAGCTCGCTCTGCGTCTCCCGGAACTTCACCTCCGCTACCTCTTCCACCAAGCGACCGATCTTGCGCCGTCCGTCACCGCCGCTGAAGTAGGTCCGCACGCGGGCTTTCAAGTCCTTCGCCTTGCCAACGTAGAGCACGGTCTCGTCTTTATCGACAAAGTAGTAGACGCCTGGCGTGTTCGGAATATTCTCCGCGAGGTGTTGCTTTTGGGCTTTGATCTTGCCACGCCCTGACCGCAGGGTGATGGTTTCCCCGACTCCCTTGACCCCCGCAGACCGCAACATCTTCATAAACCGAACAAACACTTCCGCCGTAGCCGAAGCATCAGCCAGCGCTCGGTGATTAGGAGCCTGCTTGATCCCGAGGTGAGCCACAAGCGAACTGAGCCGATACCGTTTCAAGCCCGGCACCAGGAACCGGGCGAGCTTCAGAGTATCCAGAACGGGATTCGTGAGCGGCGTCAATCCGTTCGCCTCACGCGCTGCCCCAACAAACGAGCAATCGAACCCGACGTTGTGGCCGACAAGAACCGAACCTTCCACAAACTCCTCGAAACGCGGCATCACCTCGGCGGCCAGCGGAGCATCCTCAACCATGTTGTTCGTGATCCCGGTCAGGCGCGTTACGAACGGTTCTATGGGACGCTCGGGATTTATGAGCGTGGAGAACTCGTCCGAGATCACACCACGCACCACCTTGACGGCTCCTATCTCCGTGATCGCGCCCTCCTTTGAAGATGAACCCGTCGTCTCGACATCGAAAACGACATACGAAGCTTCATCCAACGCCAGCGAAGCTGGGTCAGTTACCGTGAGCGACCCGTCTTTGTTCCACAAGAAACGCGGATCTTTACCAACGAGCTTCTTGACGAGTTTCTTTGCGGCCCCGTTGGTGTTCGCGAGTGCGAGAAAT
>JBGTDE010000215.1:0-2355 GCA_041748475.1 Rubrobacteraceae bacterium
AGAAGGCCGCAACCGCGCCATGAAAATAGCCCTGGTCACCAACGCCCCCAGGGACAACGTACCTGTTACCCTAGCCGCCCTCGGACTTGAAGATCACTTCGACGAACAGATACTTGCCGACGATGTGGGAGTTGGAAAGCCCGACCCAGCGCCGTACATCGCAGCTCTGGAAAGATTCGACCTCAACCCCGAAGAAGCCGTGGCCTTCGAGGATTCTCCCTCGGGGATAGAGTCAGCTATTGGAGCCGGTATCGCAACCGTGGGCATCGCTTCGACCCGCCCTCCGGAGACTCTGCTCGCGGCGGGTGCGTTTGTAGTGGCCGAAGATTTTACTGACCGGGATTTGTGGGCTCTTCTGCAGAGCTAGCGGCTTTGGGGGTTTCGGCTTCTTCGAGAAAGTTATTGAGGCGCTTCTCGTAGTCGTGATGGGTGTACGCCTCGACGTGATTGTAGTTCTCCAACCTCCAGAATTCGGCCTCTGAATTGGCGTCCCGGAAGATCCGCGAGTGCTCGAAATCGACCGTTTCGTCAGTGGTGAAGTGAATTACGAAAAGAGGTACGTCCTTGCGTTCGAGACGGTCAGCTTCGTTTTTGGGTACGACGGCCCATGGGACGCATAGTGTAGACACCTCCTAAGGCTTGGTCGTTGGGTCGGCCCACTCGGACTCCAGCACCGACAAGATCGTCGTATTCCACCATTGGCCTCTGAACCGCCGGTTCTCCCGTAGTGTGCCTTCTCGCCGCATGCCCAGCCCCTCAGCCAAGCCGACCGCCGCCGCGTTTTCTTCTAGCGTTTCTGCGTAGATGCGGTGCAGGCCGAGCTCCCGAAACCCGTACTCGATCATCGCGCGAGCCGCCTCCCGAGCGTAGCCGCGTCCCCAGTGGCGCGGGTCCAGCTCGCAGCCGAAGGAGCCCTGGCGTTCCGATTCGGAGACGACGCGGATGCCCACGGAGCCGATCACGTCCCGCGAGGGCAAGACGACGGCTAACTGATGCTGTAGCCGGGGTCGTTCTTTGGACCACGCAAGAAAGAGGCGGAGCAACTCTTCCGCTGTTTCGGGACGGGCGTCTTCCTCTGAGGAGAACCGCCGGGAGGCGGGACGGGCGAGCAGGTTCGCGTAAGCGGGCAGATCCGTGAGGCGAAAATCCCTCAGCAAGAGTCGATCAGTCCGGATGGCGAGCACGCTTTCCCCTACTGCTAGGTTACTGCTCGCTCATTATGCACCGAATTTAGCGGATGAGCCACCAACAAACCGAGCACCACGAACGCTATGCGCCCTCGTTTCCGGGTGCGCGGCGCGGTGGATGTTGCTCGTCGGGGCAAATCTCTCTCCTCTTTTTGGGACTCACGTGTTTCAACTGGCGGTGTCTACATCCGCACCTCTACGGTTATTTGCTCCGCCGACTCCCGTAGCCGGATCGCGATGCCGCCGTCGGTTTCGTCGTAGTCCCAGTCCGCTTCTTCGCCGCCTGCTGTGACGCTTTCGGGGCGGGTGTTTACGCCTATGAGTTTCAGGTGTGCGGATTCTCTTTCAGGAGTGAAGTCGCCTTCGCGGGCTTCGAGGCGCACGGCTATCGTGCCGTCTCGGACTTCGCAGATGACATTTCGGCGGGCGTATTGGCCGCTCTGGTAGTCGAAGCTGTCTCCCGCATCTTCGTATAGTGTGGACTCCGCCGTGCCTTCGGCTGGATAGAGGAGCAGCGTTAGGGGATCTACAGTTTCGCCTGTGTGGGTTCGGTTCTGTCCCATTGGGATGGCTTTGTTTGCTTTGACGTAGATGGGGGGTTGGCCGAGTGGGGCGTGGGCGAGGATGTGGGCGGGGCCGTCGTGGCGTTCGCCGGTCCAGAAATCGAACCAGACATCTTCGGGTAGATAGACGTGGCGGTGCTCGATGCCGGGGCGTGTGATCGGGGCGACCAGCATCCCGTCGCCGAAGAGGAATTCATCGTCGGCGGAGTACGTCGTTTCGTCCTCGGGGTACTCGAAGAGCAGGGGACGCATGATCGGGGCTCCAGTGCGGTGACACTCCTCGAAGATAGTGTACAGATACGGAAGCAGCCTCATCCGAAGCTGTATCATTTCGCGACACACGGATTCGTATGGCTCACCGAACGCCCACGGCTCCTGACTGATGCTCCCCTTGACCGAGTGGTTGCGGCAGAACGGCTGAAAGACACCGAACTCCGTAAAGCGGGCGAGTAGCTCGCCGTTGCAGTCGCCGAAGAACCCTCCAATATCTACCCCGGCCCAGGCTATGCCGGAGAGCCCGAGGTTTTGGAGTTGTGGCATAGACATCCAGAGGTGCTCCCACCACGAAGAGTTGTCGCCGGTCCACTGCATCGCGTGTTTCTGTA
>JBGTDE010000216.1:0-3605 GCA_041748475.1 Rubrobacteraceae bacterium
CGTTAGACCAGATGACAAAACCACTATGCAATCGCTTGCATCTTTCGGACCCAATAAATTTAGTATACAGACTTACATAACGTCGGTCAAAAGCACCAGCGCAGAACTTGACAATGGATTGCCCCGCCCACGTCTGTGCAAGCGGAATCTTATTAACAAAACTTAACACTATCTTAAAGGAATCTTCGATTTAGAGCCTTTCATAATGGTTCTATCCGGGTAGTATGTCAGTCAATGTATCCGGGCTGCTTCGCTCGCGGCTATCGTCGGAGCGTGGCTCGAAGCGTTTCTTTAGCTGCGTTCGGTCGCTTGATGCTTTCATGCAACACCGCTCTGTAAACGCGAGAATACACGGAGGTAAGGCTGACAATGCAAATGCCAGCGAGTTCAACGGTTGATGTAGATGGTTTAAGAGCGAAGGTCAATGCTCGTCGGCGAGCGGCGGGTGGTGAGCGATGAGCGTGGCCCCGGAGGGCCGCTGCTTACACGAGTTGTTCGAGGAGCAGGCGCGTCTCACCCCGGAGGCGATCGCTGTCGTGGATCCGGAGACTTCCTTCACCTACGAGCAGTTGGATCGACGGGCTACGCGACTTGCGGCGTATTTGCGGAGTGCCGGGGTGCGTGCGAATGAGCTAGTAGGTGTCTACATGGAGCGGCGTGCAGAGTACATTGTCGCTTGCCTGGCGGCTTTGAAAGCTGGTGGCGCGTACATTACGTTGGAGTTAGCTTACCCGCCTTCGTTGCTTGCGGATTGCATCTCCGACGCGGAGCCGCAGGTCGTTCTCACTTTGGAGCGATATGCGGAGCGGTTGCCGGATGGTGTGGAGTACTTCTCGATGGATGATGGATGGGAGAGCCTGCTAAAGGACGAGCCGTTCGATGTTGAGGAGGCGCGGGTTGAGGCGGGAGATACTGCTTTTGTTTCGTATTCGGCTGGGACCACCGGGAAGCCAAAGGGGATAGCCAATCCGCATCGGGCTCCGGTTCGGTCGTATCTGTGGCGTTTTGGGCTCAGCGATTATGAGGTTGGAGATCGAGCCGGGTGCAACGTCTTCTTTGTCTGGGAGATGTTGCGACCGTTGTTGCGGGGTGCGGCGACCGTCGTGATCCCGGACGATGTCATCTACGATCCCAAAGCCCTCGTAGATTTCCTGGAGAAGTACGAAGTGACGGAGACGCTAGTCACGCCCTCGCTCCTCGAAGCGGTTCTGGACGCGAGCGGCCCGGAGGTTGGGGCTCGCCTCTCGTCGTTGAAGACGCTGTGGCTGAACGGTGAAGTCGTCACCCGAACCCTCGCCCGCCGAGCAATGAACGTGTTGCCGGATACGAGACTCTTGAACGTCTACAGTTGCAGCGAGACCCATGAAGTAGCCGCCGGAGACCTGCGCGAGTTGGTCGAGAACGAGGAGTCGATGTACTGCGCTGTGGGGGAACCCATGGATCCGGCCCTCCTCTACATCCTGGATGCTGGAGGAAATCCCGTGCCACCGGGTGAGCCTGGCGAGTTGTTCGTCGGTGGGGATTGTCTGGCGCAGGGCTACGTCAACTTGCCGGAGAAGACCGCGGAGAGCTTCCCGACGGACCCTTTCTCGGTCGAGAATGGTGCACGGATGTATCGGACGGGGGACAAGGCTCGTGTACTGTCCGATGGTAGTTTGGAGATTCTGGGTCGGGTCGATTTTATGGTCAAGATCCGGGGTTACAGCGTCGAACTCGGGGCCATAGAAGCTGCAATCGAGCAGAACTTCGCGGTTCGGGCCTGTGTGGTGGTGGCCGAGGGCGATGAAGGAGAAGACAAACGCCTAGTCGCCTACTTCGTGCCAGAGCCGGATGAGGAGGATGACCGCTACACGCAGTGGCATCTGGATCCCAAGACAGGACGCAGCCCGGAGATGCGAAACCGGTTGCGTGAAAGCCTGCCTCACTACTCGGTGCCGGCGGTTTTCGTGGAGCTTGAGTCGCTCCCGATCCAGGCTACCAGCGGCAAAGTCGCCCGCAACGAACTCCCTTCTCCACCTCCGCGCCCCGTTTTGAATCCCGAACGACCCACGAAAACCCTCACGGTCAACGCTACCCGCTCCGAGAAGGAAGCACTGCTCGCCAACATCTGGGAGGAAGTCTTGCGTCTGGAACCCGGCGAGGTTCGTACCGAGGATGACTTCTTCGATCTCGGCGGACACTCGCTCGCCGCCGCGCAACTCTCGGGACGTATTGAGGAAGGTTTCGGGGTCAACATCTCGATGCCGCTGTTCATGGAAGACCCCACACTCACCGGACTGTGCGACCGTATAGAACGCTTGCAACACGACGGTTCGGGTGAGGCCGCCGCACTCTCTCCCGACGAACTTCGCTCGAAAGCCGTCCTCGAAGAGGATGTCATCCCGGAGAAGGCAAGCACGACTGACGCGAAGCCCCTGCACGAAGCGCGGAGCATCTTCCTAACCGGTGCGACAGGATTTCTTGGAGCCTTCCTACTGGACGAGTTGCTCGCCACTACGCAGGCTACCGTACATTGTTTGGTGCGACCGCGCGAAGATGAGACACCGCTTGAGACCATCCGGCTGAACTTGCGAGATTATGGTTTGGAGGATGCCTCTCGCTCTGAGCGTGTGGTGGCGGTGCCCGGGGACCTCTCCTCCCCGTTGCTCGGCATGAAGGAGGAAGATTTTGAGGCTCTAGCTCAGGAAGTGGAGAGCATCGTACACGCTGGGGCGGCGGTCAACCTCGTCTATCCATATGCCGCGCTCGAAGCGGCGAATGTGGGTGGTACGAGAGAGGTCTTGCGTCTGGCGGGCCGCAATGGAGCCACGCCCGTCCACTATGTATCGACCAATGGTATCTTCGCTTCCGACTCCGAAGTCTGCCTGGAGGACACGGACTCAGACGAGTTGGCCGGTGTTCGCGAGGATGGATATGGGCAGTCTAAATGGGTTGCCGAGAAGCTCGTCTGGCGGGCGGCGGAACAGGGGCTGCCGGTAAGCGTGTATCGTCCGGGCAACATCTCTGGACACAGCGGGACCGGGGCCGCGAACCCTCGGGACTTGCTAGGCGCGGTCGTCGCTGAATCAATCAGGATAGGGGCCGCGCCAGAGGCCGACGGCTGGATGATGGAGATGACGCCGGTTGATTTCGTGACTGGTGCGATCCGGCACATAGCCTCCGACCCGGAGTGTTTCGGGCGCGTCTACCATCTGGCGAACCCCGGCCCGATCTCAGCCCAAGAGTTTTTCGATCTTTTGGAAGAGACGGGCTACCCACTGGAGCGGATCCGGTACACTGACTGGCTGAAGCTCGTGAAAGAAACCCCCGAATCTGAGGGCGCGGGCGACATACTGCGCGGCGCCGCGCCAGAGCCCGAAGAGCTGTCCGACACCAACCTCTATGACGACCGGAATACACGCGAGGCGTTGCGGGACGGCGGTCCGGGTCGCCCGGTGTTTGATCGAGACCTGATCTCGACCTACGCTCAATACTTCGCCGAACAAATCGAAACGGAATCCTCAAAGCTCCAAGATACGAGCCGTCGTGGATAACGGCAGTTCGCCCATAAGGAACCGCGTCGCCGTAGTAACAGGCGCGTCGAGCGGCATCGGGGCCGCCGTCGC
>JBGTDE010000217.1:0-2289 GCA_041748475.1 Rubrobacteraceae bacterium
CCTACGGCCCCGATCATGCGCTCGTCGTGCTCCGTCTGGCGGCGGCGATTCACGTACTCCACGACCGAACGCCACTGTTTCAAGTTGCGGTCCACGAGCCAGTCGATCAGAGAATCCACCTTCTCGTTTATGAACGACTCGGTATCCCCGACTACCTCTTCCTCGAACCGCCGCTGGACTTTATCGCGCTGCATCAACTCCCGGAAGTTGCCGAGTCGCACGTTGTCCTCGAACCACGTATCCCCGCGCTCGCTCATCTTCAGGATGATGTTGTCTATCTCCGAAAGCCGCGCCTCGAAGTCTCGACGCATATCCTCCACGAACAGCGTTAGCTGCGACTCGACGTTCTCCGAAGTCTTGAAGTCCTCCGCGAGAAGCTCCATACGGTCATCAACCGTGCCCCGATAGCGCCGCGACAACTCCTCGACCATCCCGAGCGGGCTTTCGAGTTTCAGGCGGACGCGACCCTCCTCGTCCAGCAAACCGAAGATGTACTCCTCCAGTTTGTCGAAGCCGCTCGCGGACAGAAGGGCTTTACGTTCGATGTCGCTTGAGGCGGCCTTCGCTTTCGCCGCAAGTAGTGCGGAGACAAAGAAGATCGGGGGAGTTAGATCCAGCATTGAGCGGATGCCGTCCTGGACGAAGGTGCGTATCTTCGCGGCACTCTCCTCATCTCGCAGAAGGTCGACTTTGTTTACAACTATCAGGATCTTCTTGCCCCAATCCCGGATCAACTCCAGGTATCCACGCTCGCTCTCTGATAGAGGTCGATCCGCCGAGGTGATGAATAGCACGAGATCACTCCTCGGAACAAAACCTCGACTCAACTCTTCATGCTCCCGAATGATCGCATTGGTCCCCGGCGTATCCACAATGGAGACTTCACGCAGAAACTCGTTTGGATAGAATTTTTCGAGGACGCTCGCTCGCTGGCCGCGCTCCGTCCGACTTTCCCCGTAACGCAGCACCGTAATTCGGTCGGTCGTCGGCGTTACGCCCTCTTCGGTTACTTCGGAACCCAGCAGCGCGTTGATAAAAGCACTCTTGCCCGAGTTGAACTCACCGACGATCACGAGCATAAACATCTCTTCGAGATCCGCTAAGGCCCGTCCTGCAAGCTCAATATCCTCGGGCGGACCACCGAAGCCTTCCAGAAAACCTACGAGCCGCTGCAACAGCGACCGCTCCCGCTCCGCGATACCCTGGCGTTGTTCGTCGAGAATCCTCATTCGAACACACTACACCGTATAGCCCCGCTACGCCAACAACAATGCTTTCGTAACACGTTCAGGTAATCTCTTCGGGCGACTCTTTTAGCTCCGGCATCACGGCAAGTCTCCGCCTCAAAGTACATACCCGACACAGAAGGTGATTTACTTTAGCTGGGGAACGGATGCTCGGCGCTGAGAAAAGGAAGGTTTTGGAGATATTCGGCAAACGCGGCACTGTGGTGCTAGCTTTCGTTCTGTTGGTAGCTTTTTGGAGCTCGGCTTTCGCCGTGGTGAAAGTTGGGCTTGATCACTCGCCGCCGCTGCTGTTCGCGGGCTTGCGTTCGATGTTGGGCGGGACGGCGATCACACTCGTGGCGTTGGCCTGGGGTGGCGAACCGCACTTCCGGCGCGACTGGCCGATACTCGTTCTGCTTGGGATGTTCAACGTGATCCTGTTTATCGGGTTCCAGACTTTTACGCTACTGTACCTGCCTAGTGGGATGTCCGCGGTTGTGATCTACCTGCAACCAATCCTGGTCGGCTTCTTGGCGTGGATGATCCTGGGTGAATCCCTGACAACTATGAAGGTGGTGGGCTTGCTTCTGGGATTCGCGGGTATCGTAGCGGTTAGCTCTGATGGCCTGACGGATGGCGCTGTACCCTTGATCGGTCTATCCTTCGGAATCGCATCAGCCCTCTCCTGGGCGCTTGGAACGGTGTTTTTTAAAAAGTACCAAGCACGAGTCTCGACTCTCTGGGCCGTTGGCGTCCCATTTTTGGTGGGAGGAGCGGCTCTTGCGGCGCTTGGCTCAACGATTGAACCGTGGTCGGACATATCCTGGACGAGTGAATTCGTAGCGAGCCTGCTGTACTCGGGGCTCATCGGCACGGGATTCGCGTGGTTGCTTTTCCTGGGACTCGTTCGGGCGGGAGAGGCCAGCCGAGTCGCCTCGTACATCTTCTTCGTGCCGGTGGCCGCAGTGGTCGTAGGAGCCATATTCCTCAAGGAGAGCGTTGGGTTGTCGCTCCTCGTCGGCGGGGCGTTGGTCGTCTGCGGCATTTACCTCGCCAACCGCGA
>JBGTDE010000218.1:0-2128 GCA_041748475.1 Rubrobacteraceae bacterium
CGTCGTCGGGCGCGAAGACTAAACCGGCATCGCCGAAACTCCCGCCGATGGTTTCGTCGTAGTAGCTGCCCACTTTGTGAGCAATCCTCACGTCCTCCGGTAGACCAGCGGGGATGCGCTTTTCGAGGTAGGTGTCGGTCATGGCGGCGAGCATCTCCCGTGAAAGCTTCTCGCTCGTGAACGATGGGTCGGATATGGTTTGGAGCATTTTCAGAACATCTTTGGGAGTGGTGGTTAGGTTCTCGTAGTCGGTATCGCGGATGTCGAGGCGTTCGAGTTGATCCTTTATTTTCGTTTCGCCCAGAGTTCGTTCGAGCATTACCCAGGCCGTATTGTCGCTCTCGTTTATCATCAGGAAGGCGCATTTGCGAAGCGTTATTTCGGTTCCGGGGGGAGAGTTCTGGAGTATTCCCGAGCCATAGGACTGCATGTCCGATGATTGGATAGTGATCTTATCGTCGAGGTCCAACTCTTTCTCGGACGCGGCTTTGTATAGCTTGATGAGGACGGGCAACTTGGCGAGGCTCGCGGCTTCAAACTCGTCGGTCTCAGAGATGGACACGCTCTCATTGGAGGTGGGATCCCCGACAACCACACCAAATTCCCCGGTGTGATCCTCAGCGACTTCGCGCAGTTTCTTCTCCAAGCTTTCGACGTTGACTTTGGACAGTCCGAGCTGAAGCGGCACTGGAGCTTTGGGAGCCTTAGCCCCGGCTAATGGTGGGATTGCCCGTGGAACTGCGGGTGTCTCTACCAAGAGATCCAACCTTCCTATCGACAGCGTGACCCCTGAAGCCAACGCGAACCCAACCATCACCACCAATACCTGACGCACAAGTCGACGAAGGAACTTCGCCCGACGCCGCGATTGGCGGGAAACAGTTTCGAGGTCTTCGGGCGCGACGGGCTCGCGATAAGCCCGCCGAGAGTCCCTTCTGCGATTGGGCGCCGGAACGCTTACGGTCGTGACATTCCAGCGTCGAAGAAAATCGGAGCGGTCATCTTTGGGTACGCGACTAGATCTTCGAGAGCGTCATGCGTCGAGACCGCGACAAACAACGCCGGGACCAAAGGTGGATGTATGTTGATTACAGGGATGAACAAAGATCTCTTTTCTCTTATTCTTCGCACACTTTACGCTAGCGTCGCCCGGAGTGCCTACAGCTACTCAGGATGGATCCGTCGAGTTTTACTGACTCCATCGGCACGGGCGCACCGGTTGGCACGCCCGCGAATATAAGATGGTTTTCGAGTTTGCGTCTAGCCTTCCGTGGTGATCCTCTGCTCGGTTGCCGGGTCCGGCGCCGTGAGCGGCTGCTGGAGGCTGGCTATGTACTCTTCTAGCGCATCCAGGTCGCCACCAACGGTCGTAATCTACCTGAAACCATCCTGTACCTCCTAAAAGACCCAAGAACCGTCATTCCGCTTGTCGCATCAACTAGCACGCATTATAGCGAGCCAGTCTTCGAGTAGATACCGATACGACCTTATCTCCCGCGTTTATCGGAACCTCGCGCAAGAGTTAGTACCGGCGGGTCGTGATCGGAGACCTTATGACCGTCCGTCGGGTCTTCGCGCTGATAGTAGTCGTTGTCGAAGTGTGCGTATCGGAAGTCGTCCACTTTGCTCTGGAGTCCCTGAGTCACGAGGATGTGGTCCAAGGTCTGTAGCTTGCCGGAGAAGGCGAAGCTGTAACGTTCCTCCGCCGGAGCCTCATCCCACAGGTTGTCAAGAGTCGCGGTGCCATCTTCGAGGGTCTTCAAGGCGGACTCGTCCTCGAAAGCGTTCAGGTCACCGGCGACTATAGAGCGTTTGCCGTCATTCTCCAACTCCGCGACCCTGTCACGGACGAAGGTGGCCTGCGCCTCGCGGCATTCGTCCGGCGCGCCTTTGGAGGAGAAGTGGTTCGAGAAGACGATGAACTCGCCGAAGCCTTTGGTCTTGACCTCGACGGCGAGCGGCGGACGGTCAAAGAGTCGGCCTTCTACGTCGGAGCAATCGAAGCCCGCCGGACCTTGCGCCGTCTTACCGTATTGCGTTACGTCCTTAACGTTTACTGTGTCTTTGATGAGGAAGCCCACGTCAATGCCGCGGTCGTCGTTGCCCTCTTCGAGGTAGGCGGTGTAGC
>JBGTDE010000219.1:0-13909 GCA_041748475.1 Rubrobacteraceae bacterium
GCTACACCGCCTACCTCGAAGAGGGCAACGACGACCGCGGCATTGACGTGGGCTTCCTCATCAAAGACACAGTAAACGTTAAGGACGTAACGCAATACGGTAAGACGGCGCAAGGTCCGGCGGGCTTCGATTGCTCCGACGCAGAAGGCCGACTCTTTGACCGTCCCCCGCTCGCTGTCGAGGTCGAGACCAAAGGCTTCGGCGAGTTCACCGTCTTCTCGAACCACTTCTCCTCCAAAGGCGCGCCGGACGAATGCCGCGAGGCTCAGGCCGCCTTCGTTCGTGACAGGGTCGCGGAGTTGGAGAATGACGGCAAACGCTCTATAGTCGCCGGTGACCTGAACGCTTTCGAAGACGAGTCCGCCTTGAAGACCCTTGAAGACGGCACCACGACTCTCGACAACCTGTGGGATGAGGCTCCGGCGGAGGAACGTTACAGCTTCGCCTTCTCCGGTAAGCTACAGACCTTGGACCACATCCTCGTGACTCAAGGACTTCAGGGCAAGGTGGACGACTTCCGATACGCACACTTCGACAACGACTACTATCAGCGCGAAGACCCGACGGACGGTCATAAGGTCTCCGATCACGACCCGCCGGTACTAACTCTTGCGCGAGGTTCCGGTAAACGCGGAAGATAAGGTCGTATCGGTATCTACTCGAAGACTGGCTCGCTATAATGCGTGCTAGTTGATGCGACAAGCGGAATGAGGGTCCTTGGGTCTTTCTTAGGAGGTAAACGGATGACTGCAGGTAGATTACGACCGTCGGTGGCGACCTGCTGGATGCGCTAGAAGAGTACATAGCCAGCCTCCAGCAGCCGTTCACGGCGCCGGACCCGGCAACCGAGCAGAGGATCACCAAAGAAGGCTAGACGCAAACTCGAAAACCATCTTATATTCGTGGGCGTGCCAACCGGTGCGCCCGTGCCGATGGAGTCAGTAAAACTCGACGGATCCATCCTGAGTAGCCGTAGGCACTCCGGGCAACGATAGCGTAAAGTGTGCGAAGAATAAGAGAAAAGAGAATCTTTGTTCGTCCCTGTAATCAACATACATCCACCTTTGGTCCCGGCGTTGTTTGTCGCGGTCTCGACGCATGACGCCCTCGAAGATCTAGTCGCGTACCCAAAGACGACCGCTCCAGTTTTCTTCGACGCTGGAATGTCGCGACCGTAAGCGTTCCGGCGCCCAATCGTAGAAGGGATTCTCAGCGGGCTTATCGTGAGCCCGTCGTGCCCGAAGACCTCGAAACTGGTTCCCGCAAGGCGAGGCGCCGGGCGAGGTTCGTGCGTCGTCTTATCCGTCAGGTGCTCGTGGTGATGGTCGGGTTCGTGTTGGCTTCAGGGGTCACGCTGTCGATTGGAAGGTTGGATCTCTTGGTAGAGACACCTGTAACGTCGCGTACAATCTCACCATTAGCCGTGGCGGCGGCTCCTCAAGCACCGGAACCGCGTCAGCTCGGGTCGTCGGAGGTCAACGTCGAAAGTCTTGAGAAGAAGCTCCGCGACATCGCCGGGGATCACATCGGGGACTTCGGGGTAATCGTCAAGGATCCCAAATCTAATAAGAGCGTGTCTATCTCGGAGAACACCCAATTCGAGGCCGCGAGCCTCGCCAAGCTGCCCGTCCTGATCAAGCTCTACAAAGACGTGGCTGAGAAGAAATTGGACCTGGACGATAAGATCACCATCCAATCATCGGACGTGCAGTCTTACGGCTCCGGTATCCTCCAGAACTCGCCACCCGGAACCGAAATAACACTCAGAAGATGCGCCTTCCTGCTAATAAACGAGAGCGACAACACTGCCTGGGTGATGCTCGAACGTGCGTTGGGCAAACCCGAGATACAGGATCAGCTCGAACGCCTCGACATTCGCGACACCGACTACGAAAATCTGACCACCACGCCCAAAGATGTGCTGACGATGCTTCAAACTATAGCCGACCCATCGTTCACGAGCGACAAACTTTCACAGGAGATGCTCGCCGCCATGACCGACACCTACCTCGAAAAGCGCATCCCCGCCGGGCTCCCGGAAGACGTGAGGATCGCTCATAAAGTAGGCAGCTACTACGATGAGGCTATCGGCGGGAGTTTCGGCGATGCCGGCATAGTCTTCGCGCCAGATGATGAGGAGATCGAGTACTTCGTCGTCATACTGTCGGACGAAGCCGTGGAGGAAGACACCACCGAAGCCATGCGCGAGATGTCCCGCGAGATCTACGCGACTTTCTCAAAAGGTAGCCAGGCTACAGAGCCAAAAACTCCTGGATAGTTTCGACTCGTCCGACGCTTCAGCATTTCAAAAGATATTTAACCTCTATTTACGCAACGGTTAACACAACCTTGTGCGGACTCCTCTATAGTTTCGGGCGACGAGAAGAGTGAGCCGAAAAGGAGCGGGGCATGGTGCCGAGGCGTCTGATACTAGTCATGGTTGTGGCGGTCGTGATCTCCACGAGTGTGGGTTCTGCTCTAGCCAAATCCGACGGCAAGGAACGCAACAAAGGCTTCGGCAAAGGCGGGCCAAAGTTCGATGTCGCCCTGATCGGAGACCTACCCTACAATGACCTGCAAGAGAAGCAAACACAGAACCTTTTCAAGGAACTAAACTCCGAGAAACTGGCGTTCATCACCCACGACGGCGATATCAAAAGTGGCGGCTCCGCCTGCACTAACGACGTATACGAGCGGGAATTCGATCGGTTCGAGAGCTCCCGAAACCCTCTCGTCTACACGCCCGGCGATAACGAATGGACCGACTGCCACCGTCCGCCGAACCCCACGCCCGAAGAAGCGGATCCTCTGAACCGCCTGGAACTCGTGCGTGAAACTTTCTTTACGGAAGATGAATCTTTCGGACGCAAGACCATAGACCTCACGCGCCAGAGCGACGACTACCCGGAGAATGCCCGCTGGATCCAGAGCGGCGTAACCTTCGCTACTCTGCATGTCGTCGGTTCCAACAACAACCGCTCAACTACCCTCGATAATGGTACGGTCGTTGGTGACGAAGAAGAATACAAAGCTCGTAACGCTGCCAATCTGGAGTGGTTGTCTGAGACTTTCGACCAGGCTAAGGAGAATAAAAGCCCTGGCGTGATGCTCGTGATCCAGGCAAACATCTTCGAGGAGGATACGAAGAACCCCTCCGGCTTCGCGGAATTCAAGGCGGCTCTTGAGAACGAAGTCCGTTCTTTCGACGGCTCCGTGGTGCTCGTGCATGGGGACAGTCACACCTTCCGGATAGACAAACCCGTGATCTCCAACAACAGGCTCCTCAACTTCACTCGCGTAGAGACTTTCGGCAGCCCGGACGTACACTGGGTACGTGCTTCGGTCGACGCTCGCGACGAAGAAGTGTTCTCCTTTGAGCCAGAGCTAGTCGAGGAGAACCTCACGCCGTAGGCGAGAGTGCGAACGCACGGCCTAGTCTCTCGAAAACCTGTAAGCTGACGCGACAGAGTCGGCTACAGGAGAGAGGTTGCGCGTGGAACAGACAAAGTTTCTACTCGACGAGAAGCGGATTCCCGAGTCCTGGTACAACCTCGTGCCGGATCTGCCGTTCGATCTGGAGCCGCCATTGAATCCAGCGACTCGGGAGCCCGTCGGGCCAGAAGCGTTCGCTCCGATCTTCCCGGATGAGATCATCGCCCAGGAAGTAACCCCGGACTCCTATGTCGAGATCCCCGAGGAAGTCCGCGAAATATACTCCCTCTGGCGCCCGACCCCGCTCTTCCGCGCTCGCCGCCTGGAGAAGTTTCTCGATACTCCAGCTCACATTTACTACAAGTACGAAGGCGGTAGCCCTTCCGGTTCCCACAAGCCAAACACCGCCGTCCCTCAGGCTTACTACAACCGCGAAGCTGGCGTAAAACGACTCGCCACCGAGACTGGCGCGGGCCAGTGGGGCTCCTCCCTAGCCTTCGCCTGTCGTCAGTTCGACCTGGACTGCACCGTCTACATGGTGCGTGTCAGCTACGGCCAGAAACCCTACCGCCGTATCATGATGGAGACCTACGGGGCCGAAGTCCACGCCAGCCCCACAAACCTCACCCAGGCCGGACGGAACATACTGGAGGAATTCCCCGATTCTCCTGGCTCACTGGGCATCGCTATTAGCGAGGCTGTCGAGGACGCGGTGATGCACGACGACGCGAAGTACTCTTTGGGCAGCGTGCTCAACCACGTGTTGATGCATCAGACCGTGATCGGCCAGGAAGCCCTCGAACAACTCGAAATGGCGGGCGAATACCCGGACATCGTTGTCGGCTGTGTCGGTGGCGGCTCCAACTTCGGCGGCATAGCCTTCCCGTTCATCCGCGAAAACCTCAAGAATGGCAAAGACACCCGCATAGTGGCCGTCGAACCATCCTCCTGCCCGACGCTCACGAAGGGCCGTTACGTCTACGACTTCGGCGACACTGCCGGTATGACCCCGATGATGAAGATGTACACCCTCGGCCACAGCTTCGTCCCGAGCGGCATTCACGCTGGAGGACTCCGCTACCATGGCGACTCTCCGATAGTCTCCGCTCTCGTGCATGAAGGACTCGCTGAAGCCCGAGCCTACGCCCAGAACCCGACCTTCGAGGCTGGTCTGACCTTCGCCCGCACGGAGGGCATCGTCCCAGCTCCCGAAGTCACGCACGCTATAAAGGCGACCATAGACTTCGCGCTGGAGGCGAAAGAGGCTGGCGAACAGAAGAATATACTCTTCAACCTCTGTGGTCACGGGCACTTCGATTTCGCCGCCTATGAGCAGTACTTGGCTGGAGATCTCGTAAACCTCGAACACTCCGACGCAGAGATAGATGCCGCCATCGCTGCTATACCCGGCTAGAACGCGCTCCCCGCCAGGCTATCTGGTGGGGCTTCTTTGCCCTCATCCGCCTATCTTATCGAAGGTTTGCCGAAACCGTTTCCCTCCCCCAACTCCACGGAGTAACGAAGAGTCTCTATCGCCAGGGGACAACGTCACCATACTTCCCGTATATACGTCTACAGCATTTAATGGACAATTTACCCGTATTTAACTCCCTCGTACCGCCTGACCTCTAAACTGGTCTCCGTAAGTTCGGCATCCTCGGGTGGAGTCCAGTGTATGGAAACGAGAGTACGGGAGAGAGGCTTTGAGCGAGAATAGTTTAAGAGATTTCTACGTTGACCGGCGGGATTTCCTGCGGTATTCGCTGGCTACAAGCGTGGCGGTGTGGGCGGGGATGGGTGCGGCGTCCGGGATGGACGAAGCCGAGGCGGCGGAGCTTTTCCGCGCCGGTGCCGTGAACCCAGCGCGCTTCCCGCAGAGCGTGGCCTCTGGGGACCCGCAGCCAAACGGTATCGTGTTGTGGACACGCATCGCGTCTGGGGCGAAGGGCGACGTAAAGGTGGCCTACGAGGTAGCTCGGGCAAGCGATACAAACTTCGCGCGACCGGTGTTGCGCGGGGTGGCGAAGACCAACCGCAGCCGGGACTATACGCTCAAGATCCAGCTAAAAAGGGCGGAGTTGAAACCGTCTATAAAGTACCGCTACCGCTTTATCTACAGGGGCGACACGAGCCGCGCCGGGCAGTTCAAGACGTTGCCCGCGCCGGGGGCGGATGTGTCGAAGGCGCGCTTCGGATACATCTCGTGCCAGGATTACACCAACGGCTATTACAACGCGCTGTATCACTTGGAGAAAGAGCAGATCGACTTCGTCGTCCACCTCGGGGACTACACTTACGAGACCGCGCCCCCGCCGGGCGAGAGCAACAGCTTCCAGGGCGGCGGCCCGGACGACCGGCGATTTCAGTTCCCGGACGGCGGCGAGGAGGAGTTGACGCTCAGGGACTACCGCTTCGGGTACAAGAAGTACAAGTCCGACCCGAACCTGCAAAGGCTGCACGAAAAGTGCGCTTTCATAATGATCTGGGACGACCACGAGTTCGCCAACGACGCGCACCAGATCAGCGCCCCGGACCAGGGCGGGAACACGGAGGGCAATAAGGAGAATCCCAAGCGGCGCGAGTTTGCTAACCGCGCCTGGGCCGAGTTCAATCCGGTCGGGGTCTTTTACAACCCCGCCAAAGACCCCATAAACGAGATCGTCATCTACCGCTCTTTCGCCTTCGGCAACCTCATGGATCTCGTAATGACCGATCAGCGGCTGTACCGTGACGGGCCGCCCAATGGAAACGAACTTTTGGACCGCTACCTCACGCCCGGCACCGGCACCGAAGGCGAGGAAGCGCCGGGTCGCACCATGCTCGGCGACGGCACGCCGGGTGCCAACGGGATGCTCCGGCCCCCGCAACTAGATTATTTTTTGCAGAAGATCACGCGCTCGCCCCGTAAGTGGAAGATTTGGGGCAACGAGGTCACTTTCATGCAGCTCAAGGTGGCGAACACCGCTCTGGAGCCTGCGGTGGCGGGCACCACGATACAGTCGCTCGAAGAGCTATTCCCAGGCATAGAGGACTTTCCCGCCGCCGGAAACCTCAACAACCCAGAGGGTGTGTACACGACCCTGGATCAGTGGGACGGCTATCAGGCCGAGCGGCGCGAGATCACACAGAAGATCCGGGACGACAAGACCTTCGCCGGTCCTGCGGGCGTGGAGAACTTCATCACCCTGACCGGCGACATCCACTCCTACATAGCGGGCTACATCAAATTCCAGTACGACGACCCCTCGTGCGTCGGTGAGAATCGGCCCGTCGGCGTCGAGTTGGTATGTCCGTCGGTGACTTCCTCGAACCTCTCGGAGATAGCCACGTTCGGCTTCGGGACCGCTCCCGCTCCAGACGCTGGTGAGTTTGGGGCGCAAGTAACCGCCAACAACCCGCACATAAAATTCTTCAACTCCAACGAGCATGGCTACAATGTCATGGAGGTCACCAAAGACTCTATCCTGTGTACCATGTTCGCCATCCGGGCACCCGTGACCGCAGAGAATCCGAACGGCAACGGCATCCGCGAACCCAACGCCGCACGGACAACCTCCGAGGTGCTGCGGCGATTTCGCGTGCCAGACGGCGAAGTACTGCTCATAGACGAGACTAACGCTGTACCGGTGCCGCTTCCATGCTAGGGACTGATCCGTACGAGAACCGCTTGGTAAAAGGAGAGAAAACATGAAGAGAATGCTCAAGCTGATCCCCGCCGTCGCCGTCGTCCTGATGCTGGGGGCGGGAGCCGCCTTTGCCGCCACAATCAGCGGTACGTCCGGCAACGATACGCTGAAAGGTACAAATAGCGCGGACCTCATGCGTGGCCGGGGTGGGCACGACACGATCTCGGGATTCTACGGCGGTGACACTATCTACGGTGGGGAGGGCAACGATGTCATCAAGGGCGGTCACAGCGCGGACAAGATCTACGGTGGATCTGGAAGAGACACCATAGACGGCGGGCCCGGCAAGGACTTCATCAATGTGGCAGGTGACGGACGGGCCGACTCCGTGAGCTGCGGGACCAGCAACGATACCGCCATCGTGGACGCCGCCGACGTGGGCAGCCAGAGCTTCGAGGACTTCGTGCGGCTTTCGAGTTGCGAGAACGTGCAGGTCCGCTAGAGAAACGCTTCGGCTCCAGCCCCGTGCGGTATCCTCCTTCCGAAAGCTCTACCAGAAGTTTTGTTGGGAGGTCGGATGCGGAGTAGTGTCGCGGTTGATCTGGCGGATGAGTTGGGTGTCATCCCTTTAGGTGTGGGCGCGTGGGCGTGGGGAACAACGAGGCTGTGGGGCTACGGCAAGGAGTACGGGCGCGAGGACGTGGCGGCGGCGTTTCGGGAGAGCGTGGCTGGCGGCGTCCGGCTCGTGGATACGGCGGAGATCTACGGGAGCGGTGCGTCCGAGAGGATAATCGGCGAAGTCCTGCGTGAGGGCGGCTTCGAGAAAGAGCCCGTCATCGGCACCAAGTTTGCCCCACTCCCGTACCGCTTGAACCCCCGTTCGCTGATCTCCGCCCTGGACGCCAGCCTACAGCGCCTCAGCCTCGAAAGCGTGGACCTCTACCAGGTCCACTTCCCGAACCCTCTCCTCAAACTCGATCCCCTGATGGACGCCCTCGCCGAGACGGTCAAGACGGGCAAGGCCCGCCACGTCGGGGTCAGCAACTACGGCGCGGACCAAACACGCCGAGCGCACGCACGCCTCGCGCAAAACGGCGTAAAACTCGCTTCCAATCAGGTCCAATACAGTCTGCTCCACCGCGCTCCCGAAACCAACGGTGTCCTTGACGCTTGCCGCGAGTTGGACGTTACGCTTATCGCCTACAGTCCCATCGCGCAAGGGTTGCTGACCGGAAAGTATCAGCCGGGAGTCAAGCCGTCCGGGCTGGTGCGACGGGCGGGGAAGGCTTTCGGGGAGCGTAACTTGAGGAAAGTAGAGCCCGTGGTGGAGATACTGCGTGAGATCGGGACTTCCCACGACCGGGAGCCATCTCAGGTCGCCCTGAATTGGCTCGTCACACACAAAAATACATTCCCCATACCCGGTGCCAAAAATGCTCGACAGGCTACCCAGAATGCGGCGTCCCTGGGATGGTCGATCACGGAAGAAGAGGCCGAAAAGCTGGATCTCGCGACGCTAGGTTGGCGATAGGTCGGTCACTCTGTCGAGCGCACGCCTTCCGCGCTGCGCTCGAATTTGCCGGATAGCACCATCGCCGCCTGTATGACGGGGCTGAGAGTCGGGCCGTAAGGTGGGGCGTAGGCTAGGTCCAGGTTCACTAAATCCGGATAAGACAATCGACCCCATATGGCCGTGGCGCACACGTCCGTGAGCTTGTCCGCCCCCGCGCCAAGAGCCTCCGCGCCGATTATTCGCCCCGTCTCCGCGTCGGCGATGAGCTTCAAGAAAACCTCTCCGGCGCCAGGAAAGTATCCGGCTCTATTCGGAGACTCCACCGATGCGCACTTCACTGAAAAGCCAGCGTCTTCGGCCTCTTCCTCCGAGAGGCCGGTCTTGCCGATACCGAGATCAAAGACCCTAAATATTCCTGTGCCGAGTACACCAGGGAACTCCAGGGGATTTTCTCCATCGGGGCTCGCGGCGTTTGTACCGGCGACCCGGCCCATCTGATTCGCGGTGTCCCCGAGCGGAATCCACGCGGCTTCGCCACTCGCCAAGTTGACAGTCTCTACGCAGTCTCCGGCGGCCCACACATCCGGAATGTTTGTCCTCATGTGACGGTCCACCGAGATCGCACCAGTCTCCCCGAGTTTTACTCCGGCTTCTTTGGCTAGATCCGTATTCGCCCCGATGCCGATAGCGGCGATCACAAGCCCAGCCGAAAGCTCTTCTTCACCAAACTTCACGCCGCTTACTCGACCATCGCCCGTAAATTCTTCGACCTCCGCACCAACATAGACGCTCACGCCTTTCTCTCGCAGATGATCGTAGATCCTCTTGGAGACTTCGGAGCCGTAGACGCCCGCGACTTCATCCGCCGCTTCGACCACGGCAACCTCCATCCCCAGGTGATGCAAGTTCTCAGCAACCTCCAGGCCGATGTAGCCTCCGCCGACGACCACTGCGCCTTTTGGGGAATGCTCTCGAATGTACGACATGATGTTGTCCGCGTCGGAGAGAAACCGCAGGTTGAAAACGCCGTCGAGATCATCACCGGGAATGGGGGGACAAACGGCACTCGCGCCGGTCGCGATGATGAGCCGGTCGTAATGATCCTCGAACGTCGTGTCGTCTGTGAGGTTTCGAACGGTTAATTTCTTCGTTTCCGGGTCGATCTTCTCAACGCGGTGCTGGACTAGAACTTCGATCTCTTTCTCAGCGAAGTCCTCCGGTGTGCGGGCTACGAGGCGAGACCGGTCTTCGACGATTCCCGAGAGAAAATACGGCATTCCACACTCGGAGATAGAAATATCCGGCTCATCCTGGTAGACCGATATCTCCATCTCAGGCGATACCCGCCGAGCCCGCGAAGCCGCCTTTGTCCCCGCCGCCACACCACCCACTACGACCAATCGCATCTCTCTAGTCCTTCTGCTCGCCACCCCGACACGGCTGATTCTACAGACGAAGCGACCCCCGCGATGTATCGGCGGCTACTGGAAAACTCAGGGCGCGCACTTGCTGCACGAAAAACCGCCCCCGGCACGAAGACCGGAGGCGGTTGATGTCAACGAGATTCTTGCTGTTTACGCGCCTTTGGCGGCCTGATAGCGCTTTTCGGCCTCATCCCAGTTCACGACATCCCACCAGGCGTTGATGTAGTCGGGTCGGCGGTTCTGGTAGTTGAGGTAGTAGGCGTGCTCCCACACGTCGAGCCCGATAACCGGGGTTTTGCCTTCCATGAGGGGGCTATCCTGGTTGGCGGTCTTTTCAATGGAGACAGAGCCATCGTTGCTCGCTATAAGCCAACACCAGCCGGAGCCAAAGATAGCACCGGGCGCCGCAGCCGCGCTCCACTGCTCCTTGAGGCCATCGAATGAGCCGAAGGCCGACTCGATAGCCGCACCGAGCTCGCCACGGGGCTCTCCGCCACCCTGGCCGCTCGGACCCATGATCTGCCAGAACATGGAGTGATTGGAGTGGCCGCCGCCGTTGTTGCGTACCGCCGTGCGGATATCCTCCGGCAGAGAGGCGATATTAGCCAGAAGCTCCTCGATGTTGCCAGGGTCCACGTCCGGGTGCTTCTCCAGAGCGGCGTTCAGGTTTGTGACGTAGGTGTTATGGTGCTTCTCGTGGTGCAGATGCATGGTCTGCTCGTCGATGGTGGGTTCGAGCGCGTCGTAGCCGTAGGGCAGTTGCGGTAGTTCGTAAGCCATGTTCTTCCTTTCCTAGCTCTTACGTACATTGCAAACTCTAGCATACCCCGAAAGCCCGGGCTTTTAACGCGATAAAGGTCGAGTAATAGCCAAATTGTGTACGGTTTGGAGACTAGTTTGGTTGTAAAATGCATTCCTTGAGTACTTCAGCTTCAGAAGTGGGCGGTATGTTCGGTGTGATGAGTTCCGAGACTAGGGTGTCACGCTGGGTTTTGGATCGGGCCGTCGCGACCAGTCCGAACGGAGTCGTTATCATCGATCCGAACCTTCCGGACGCTCCAATAGTCTTCGCCAACCCGGCGTTTTTGCGGATGACCGGATATTCGATGGATGAAGTGATCGGGCGAAACTGCCGCTTCTTGCAAGGTGAGGATCGAGGCCAGGTGGAGTTGGAAGCTCTGCGCCGGGCTATCGCTGAAGAACGCCCGCATCGAGCGGTGCTGAAGAACTATCGCAAGGACGGGACATATTTCTGGAACGAGTTGTACATATCACCCGTTCACGACGATGAAGGATGTTTGATCAACTACGTCGGCATCCAGAACGACATTACGGAGCGTGCGATAGCCGAAGAAAAGTTGCGCCAGAGCGAAGAGCGGTTTCGGTCGACCTTCGATCAAGCCGCAGTGGGTGTTGCGCACGTGGGTACGGACGGTCGCTGGCTGTGGGTGAACGAGAAACTCCAGGAGATGCTCGGCTACACCGAAGAAGAGTTGCTAGAGACAGATTTCCAGAGAATAACGTCGCCTGAAGACTTAGAGGCTGACCTGGAAGGTATGCACCGGATGCTGCGTGGTGACACAGACACATTCTTCACCGAGAAACGTTATCTCCGCAAGGACGGTGAGATCACCTGGACCTCCCTGACCGTCTCCCTCGTGCGGTATGCGTCCGGAGAGCCTGACTACTTTATCTTGGTTGCAAAGGATATTGACGAGCGAAAGAAGGCCGAAGCGGAGCGGGATCTCCTTCTCGGGCGCGAACAACGTGCGAGGGCCGAAGCTGTGGCGGCGCGACGTAGGTTGTCTCTGTTAGCGTCGGCTGGTCCGATCCTCGCTGCCTCTCTCGACTACAAGGCGACGCTTGAGAGGATCACACGTCTAGTCGTCCCGGACTTGGCGGACTGGTGCTCAGTGGATATCGTAGACGAACGCGGCATACCGCAACAACTCGCAGCCGTTCACTCGAAACCGGATAAAGGCGAACTGATGCGCGAGTTTCAGAAGCATCGCCAGTTGACCGAGGGATCGCCTGGCACCGTGGCGACGGTACTCTCCACGGGCCACTCTATCCTGGTACCGGAGATCGACGACTCACTTCTGATAAAGAGCGCGACGAGCGACGAGCATCTGCGGGCTCTACGCAACCTGGAACTGCGTTCCATGATGAGCGTGCCGCTCTTGGCGCGTGGCCGGACGTTGGGCGCTCTGACATTCGCCTCCTCCGACCCCGAAAGATTTTACGGTCAAGAAGACCTCGAACTCGCCGAAAACCTCGCGCACCGTTGCGCCATCGCTATGGACAATGCCCGACTCTACCGTGACCGCGATGAGATATCGCGCACCCTGCAACGCAGCTTGTTGCCACCGCATCTGCCGGAGATTCCCGGTGTCGAAGTGGGGACGGAATATCAGCCTGCGGGTGAGGCAAACGAGGTTGGCGGAGACTTCTACGATGTCATCGATACTGTTCGAGATGGTTGGATCTGCACTATCGGGGATGTGCGTGGGAAGGGTGCCGAAGCCGCTGCCGTAATGGCTCTTGTCCGCTACACCATTCGGGCCGTCACTCTCTCGGACGACCGGCCTCGACACCTCCTCAATACCCTTAACACAGCCATGATCCAACAACTGCACGAGGGTCGCTTCTGCACCGCCGCCTGCTTGCGCCTCGAACCCCACGACGACAAACCAGGCATCGGCTTGGACATCTCGTGCGCCGGACATCCAGCCCCGCTCATCCTGCGGGCCGACGGCAGCCTCGAGGAAGTCGTCTGCCCCGGCAAAGCTCTCGGCGTCTTCGAAGACCCGAACCTCGGCCAGCTCCCACTGCGTCTACTCCCCGGCGACTCGATCCTCCTCTACACCGACGGGGTAACCGAAGCCCGCTCTCCGGACGGAGCTTTCTTCGGTGAAGACCGACACCGAGCCCTCCTTCGCTCCCGCCAAAACGAGGACGCCGCCACTCTCGCAGCGAACATCAAACAAGAAGTTCGGGCCTTCCAACAAGACGCGCCTCGCGACGACCTGGCGATAATGGTCCTCCGGGCGGCGGAGTAGCACTCAAACTTCGGGAGAGTTCCGCTTCCGTCGCCGCAATCTCGCCAACGCCAGAAGTCCAACAGCCGCTCCACCGGAAGCGAGTAGTTGTATTGTCCAGATGATGTCTGGAAGCTTGGCTTGCAACAGAGGGCCAGCGACTAGCGGGCTAATGCCATACGAAAAACCGAAGCATGTTCCGAACAAGGAGAGATAGGTCCCGCGCAGCTTCACCGGTGCAAGCTCGGCGGCGAGTGCCGGTCCCGCTACCTCCAGGATCATCTCCGCCAGCGTGAAGAAACCTGCGAAGGCGACGAGCAGCCCGATAAATGAGTCCGTCAGAAGGAGTGTGGCGGATGATGCGGCGAAGAGTCCAGCGCATAGCAGAAGCGCAGATATCTTTGGGATGCGGTCTATGAGTGCGGAGACCGGGAGCTGCAAGGCTATGACTACGAGGCCGTTTGCTCCGAGAAGGAAACCTATCCGGCCATCCGGCACGTCTACGAAGTTCTTGGCGTAGATCGGGAGCGCCTGCCAATCCTGCGTGAAGACGAAGTACATCAATACTCCCGCACCGAGCAAAAACAGGAAAGCCTTATCGGACAAGGCTCCCCGTACTCCGCTCGTCCCCCCGAAACCGGAGCTTTTCGTTGTGTTTGGTAGCGACTCTCGTGTCAGGAAAACTAGAGAGAGCATCACCAGGGTCGTCAGGGCGGCGGTTCCGGTGAAGAGGGCCGGGTAGATCCAGGCTTCACCACCAGCCGCCGCAGAAGCCAACCCTGCCGTCATCGGCCCAAGCGCCCACCCGACGTTACCTCCGACCCGTACGAGACCATACGCCCGACCCCTCGCCCCCGGTTCCGTAACGTCGGCGAT
>JBGTDE010000220.1:0-8518 GCA_041748475.1 Rubrobacteraceae bacterium
GCCGTAAATACCGTCTGCTCGTTCATGGCGTTTCGAGCCTTCTCAGCGGCACTCTGAGCGGCGGGCGTATTGACTTCGGGCTTGAGGACCCGACCCACGATCTCAGCCTCTCCGGTCATGTCATCGACAGCGGCGTTAATCGACTTCAACGTGGCCGACTGATTGGTGGCGTAGCCCTTAGCGGACTCGATCATTTCGACCTCGGACCCTATGATGTTCACTTCGGCTTCTCTTGGTTTTGCGTCGAAACGGTTGGCAAGCTCCTCCACCTGAAGCTTCGCGATTTTGCGCTGATACTCGACCTTCGGAGATACGTCGACCGTGCCGAAAGCAGCATCGAGTCGCCCCTCGATCCGCTCCCGGATACTTCCCTCACGCCCCACAGCGTATGCCTCCTCGACCGTGGACTCGACATCGAAATCCACGCCCATCTCAGAAGCGGGTAAAGAGACATTCTCCGGTCCGGCGATCTTCATCTCCTTGAGAGCACCCGAAGTACGCTCCTCTATGAGCGACTCAGCCTCTTTGGGGGTCTTGCCGCCCAGCGGAATACTTCCCACCTCGACGCCTCTGTACACTCGGCCAGAATTAACCCAGTAATCCGCCATAACGATCACGGCGATCAACGCACATACCAAAACCACCGGCCCGACGAAACTCCGACGCTTGGGTTTTTGATACTCCACGGAACGAGGCACTGCCGGAGACGACGCTTCGCGCCGGGCAGCCCTCTCGCTTTTCCTTCCTCGGTTCTTCAGACTCAAGAACCAACCCTTCGTGTGAAACTAGCGTATTTTGTGCTTCTTGACACAAACCCTCCCAGTTCAAGCCAGCCTGTCTAACACATGCCCGTAGGCGACTTTCTCCGACTCCAGCCCAAACCCTAACACGAGCCTGAACCTTTAACCACAGTCATTTCGCCTACATTCACAAGCCTATATGTCAACTGCAAGTTAACCATTACCCTCATAAATAGGTTGAGTCTTGAAAATGGTATCTTACGTTGGTTGCTGGATACGTTCCTGGGATATAATCTCATGTGCAAGTTAGGTTTTCAAAGTAATCAAAGGAGTTCGATATGGTAGCTACTGCTAACGATGCCAGGATCACATTGTATTCGGGCAACTTCTGTCCGTATTGCATTCGGGTGAAGAAGGAGTTGGATCGCCTGGACTTGACTTACGATACGGTCAACGCAGACAACGACGGGCGTCAGGGTATCGTTGAGCTTTCAGGGCAGCGGGCCATCCCGGTTATGACAATCGGTGATGAGGTTCTGGTGGATTCAACGCACATTATTCGCGAGTTGCGGAAGCGTTACGCTTCTTAATTCAGTTTTCTTCCACGCTTTCCGCGCTGGAGAGTTCTTCAAGGACGTATTCGACGTAGAAGGCCACGGAATCCTCTGACCCTTCCAGAAGGAAAGCGTGAGCCTTGCCTATGGGGTCGAGATCGAAGTCCCCCAGTTGGAGGATGGTCTCGTCTTCTCCCCACTCTTCCGCCGCGAGCCAGGAACCGGAGCCCTGGTGGCTGTTTCTCCGGATCACCTCACCCGCGTAGCATCCCAGGCCGTCGACCAACTCCCGAAGGACCGGAGCCTCTTGGGAACCGTCGAGGTCTGAGCTGAGCGTGGACGACAGAAGCTCCTCGACCAGCGAAAGCGTTCCTGTGTCGTAGTCCAGGTCGATGTCGCACTGTTCGGCCATCGTAGTTCGAAACAGTTCTGCGAACTCTTCGGGATTGTTCCTGTCGCCGCTCATGAGGGATAGTTGCAATAGAGCGGCGGGCTCGTGCGAGTAGAAGAACATCACTTCCGACGGGACGGGATACGCGCTCAGTATCTCTACCTCTGCAGACGAGTACTCCGAGCCGCGCAGGATCGAGGCGGCCCGGATAGCGGCGTCCACGGCCTCATCGTTCCACGGTCCCGTCTCCACTTCAACGAAACGTTCGACCTCATCCTGCTCCAGATGTATCGGCAGGACAGTCTGACCCTGTGGCGAGTGTATCTCCTTAAAAAGTTCCACGATTCGTGCGCCCCGCTGCTCGAAGTTGCCAGCTACCTGAAGGATAGCGGGCGGACGTGGCGCGTTCTGCTCCAGAACTATCGGTTCCAGGGCAGAAGGTTCAGAGGCGGCAGCCTCCAGAGATTCTTGCTCATGCGGTGGCTCCGAGTCCTCGCTCCTGTTTCTTCTCCAAAACATGCGGCCTAACCCCCCTAAACTTCGAGCCCCACTCAATGCGCCGGATTTTAGCATTCCTCGATACGCAGTGTCACCCGGATTTGCCCAACGATCTATCTGTGTACTACTCTTACAGTATGACAAAATTACAGGAGCTCATATTCATACGCCACGGACAATCCACCGCCAACGCCGCCGGGATCTGGCAGGGACAACTCGACTACCCACTCTCGAACCTCGGTCGAGAACAAGCATCGCAAGCTGGTCGAGCACTCTCCCAGGAAAGACTTGACGCATTCTACGCCAGCCCCCTCTTGCGAGCTTACGAGACAGCCACGATTATCGCGGGGCACACGGGCTACGAAGGCGAAGTATCCCGAGTTTCCGGCCTCGCCGAAAGGGCTGGCGGGACGCTCGAAGGCACTACAGCCGAGCAGAGACTCGAAGCAAATCCTGCGCTCGTCGATAAATTCCTCTCGCTCCCGGAAGATGAGCGATGGATGCTGGTCGGAGCCGAGACGGACGATGAGGTACTCGAGCGGATCTCGACATCCGTTTCGGAGATACGATCTCAGAATCCCGCCGACGCTCGCATAGTTCTGGTCTCGCACGGCGGCGCGATGCGTGCCTACTTCCGAAAGTTGTTTGGTGGTGACATCCTGACCGGAAAATCTCGCACGCCAAACGCCTCGATCACGCGTATCCAGTGGTCCGAGAACGGTGATGCGCCAAACCTCGTCTCGATAGCCGAAACGGAGCATTTAGACTAAGACTAATCGATCCGAAAGTCTCTAGCCAGTGATAGTTACACTGCGTGCGTTGGGACCACGGTCGTTCTCACCAACCTCGTATTCCACGTCGGTACCGGGTTCCAGCGAGCTAGGGTCGCCTTTGACCTCAGAGTGGTGGACGAAGAGATCTTCGCCAGTCGAGCGGACCAGGAAACCGTAGCCCTTCTCAGCGTCGAACCACTTCACGCGGCCACGCTCCATCTCCGCTGTGGAGGTGGAATCTTCCAAGAGCGACGTTTCGTTTTGGACTTCGATCAGGGGGATGCTCGCCGCGATAGCTGAGATCACATCGCCGTCATTGGGGTCACCGTCTGCCCGGTCCATTTCGAGCACGATGGAATCCTCTGCGATCTTGACGACGACCGCATCCACCCCGGACCAGTGTTCCCTCCAGATAGGATCCTCGGCGACCGAAGGATCCAACCACAATCCCCAACCATCACGCTCGCCGTGATCCAGAACCCCCTCGAAAACCTGCTCCGGCTCTCGGGCTCCGCGCTCTCGGCGGTAGATATCGTTGCGGGAGCGGAAGGATTGAACCGAAGACGCGCTTGTTCCGAGGGCATCCGCGATCCAGTCATCCGTCTTGCCCGCGTCCACCCACTCCCGGATCTGCTTCATATGCGGTTTTAATGCTATGCGCTTCTTGGATTCTGTCATACTCGGGCCTGCTCCTTCTTACTTCTCAACCGATATCTTGAACCATTCCTATCCCAAATTGACCTTGATCATGCGTGAGCGATAAACCTTATTGGGTCGCATTCTATCATTTTCCGTCTCTGCATCCTTCACACCTAACTCACACGCTTCACGTCACACCCATACAGCGTGATCCTTATCCCACCTAGTTCCTCAACCAGAGTCGCTTTCAGAAGTAGACGAATCGTTCGCTTCAGTCTCCTTCGATTCCTCCGACACCTCTGACTCACTATCTTCCTCGTTGCCTGTGTCGTCACTAGGACGCTCAGGATAGTCCGTAAAGTCGTCGCGGGCCAAATCCTCTAGTAGAGCTCCAGTGATCGGGGCGGGCAGATCCAGGTGCAGTGCAAGGTTCTCGGCAGCGGCTAGAGTCCCATACTCATCGTTTGTATCCGGGAAGTCGAGGGATTCCAGAGCTTTTGCTACGGCTTCGTTAGGTATAAGGGTGTCGCCGCCACCGGCGACACGCAAGTATTGTAGCAGGGTGAGATCAAAGCCCTCCACAACACCGGCTACGGGCTCAGTCTCGTAGATGCCCCGCCGAATAAACAACCGGGTATCGTAGGAATTAGCCCAGCGCCTGAGAACTTCTTTCTCGTCAATGTAGCTGTATTGCGCAACCCGGTGCTGAAACTGCCCTAGCAGTTGCCCCGTCATCCTTCGGAGAGATGCATCCCCAAAGAACCATTCCTCCCCGTGAACGTTCATGATGCCGCTTACGCGAGGGATGGTAAAAGACTCTTCCTCATCCTCAAACGTCTCGCGGAACGCTGCGATTAGAGCTTGAACTTCGTCAAATGGATGTCCACTCTTCATGAGGGCGGCCTCGTAGATAACCAGGGCCGCCGTGTCGTGCTCCGTGGCGAGGTCGTCGACCCTCCGCGCTGCGCGCATTAGCCGCCGGTCGTAATCCTCCAGGTTTTTGATCTTCCACGCCGCCTCGACGGCCCGCTCGGCTACCTCGACCATCCTTATGCTCCTAAATCCATTGATATCCAGCCTTGATCCGTTAAATATACAGCATTTGCCATCGTCCTAAATACGACTCCGCAGCGCGTAGACTCCCGGTGCGGTCTGAGCGAAGAGACTGTCAGGGTTGTCGCGAACATCCACCGAGAGACGGGCCCGCATAGTGTTCTGGGGCGTGCGTCCTACACTTTGAAGGTAGCCGGATTCGAGAGCGATCTCGGTGATGTCCGTATAGTGCAGAGGGTGCCCCATCTCCTCAAGCACCGTGCGGGCAGCGACCTTGAAATCCAAGTCGAGCTACCCGAGACCGTCCGGCGTGCTGTCCGGGTAAGCCCCGATCACGCTGACATACGGACAGTGCTCCTCAAGATCAAGCAAAGCTCTCTGAACGTGCTCTTCTTCCGGGTGTCCCAGGAAATCCGCGAAGAACACGTAGGTCCACGCTCGCTTGCGACTCGGGCGGCTCTCGATCCTGACGAGGTTGATCCCAACCCCAGAAAAAGCCGACAGAGCGTCCTTTAGTACCCCGGCCCGATCCTTGACCGAGAACACCACGCTGGTCTTGTCTTTTCCGGTCTTCCCTGCCCAAGTCCGTCCTAGCACGATAAAGCGCGTGGCGTTAGTCCGGGCGTCCTGGATGTTGCGCGCCAGCACGTTGAGCCCATGAGCGTCCGCCGCCATCACGCTCGCGACCGCTGCGACACCCGGCTCCTTCGCGGCTCGGCTGGCGGCTTCCGCCGTAGATTCGACTTCCTCGACTACCGCTCCCGGCAACTCTCGCCGAAGCCAGCTCGCTGATTGCGCCAACGCCATTGGATGCGAACAGACCAACGACACCTCATCGATCGAGTTGGCGGTCGAGATCAAGTTCTGCGAGATTGGCAGGTAGACCTCTCCGCATATCTTGAGCGGGCTGTTCATCAGCTCGTCCAACGTATGCGTTACCGCACCCTCCATCGAATTCTCTACCGGCACGACCCCATGCTGCGCTTCTCCACGCTCGACACGAGCGAAAACTTCCGCCACGGTCCGCTGAGGTTCGAGGTCCAGGCTAGTTCCAAATGAACGCCGAGCAGCCTCATGGGTGAATGTAGCTTCGGGTCCGAGATACGCAACCTTGAGACGAGCTTCGAGCGAGATGGAGCAGGAGATAATCTCCCGAAAAACCGTCTCAAGACCACTCCGGGGGAAATCTCCCTCGCTAAGCTCGAAGACCCGGTTCATCACCTTTCGTTCCCTTGAAGGGACGTAAGTATCCAGTCCCTGCTGCTGCTTCAGTTCCCCGATACGCCGCGCCGCCCGCGCCCGACGGTCCAGAAGAGCGACTATCTCGGTGTCCACCGCGTCGATCTCCTGGCGAAGTGGATCCATCTCCTCTTGCGCACTCCGCGCACTCTCTTCAGCGAACATGGGATACCCCCGTTTTTGAACCTGCACTTATCTGATTGTATGTTGGAATTTCGACATTGATCATGTCCGCGGCCTTCCGTTGGTGGTCCGGCGTGACTAGGCGAGGGAGCGTGCGTTTCGGTGTTCGGCGAGGGCGCACGCCCCCCCGATAAATCGCACGTTTATAATTAGCGGAAGACACATGATGGATCAAAGTTAACAGAGATGCGAGGTCGGTGTCAAAGGTTTGGAGCTAGAAGATCAGCAACAAGGCCGTTACGACCATCGCCAGAGCGAAACGGTAATAGGCGAAGATGCGCAGACTGTGATTAACCAAATAGTCCAGCAGGAACCGTATGGTCGCGTACCCGACTATTGCGGAAGTGATGAAGCCCGCCACGAACGTCAGGATCTGCGCGCCGCTCATGCTCTCGCCGAGTAGATCCAGCATCTTCAAGACACCAGCCCCGCCAATAATCGGGACGCTCATGAGAAACGAGAATCGGGCCGCTTCCTCGCGCCGCAATCCGAGGAACAATCCTAACGTGATCGTCGCCCCCGACCGAGACACCCCAGGTACTAGCGCAGCCGCTTGAGCGAAACCAATACCGATAGCTTCCTTGAAACCGAGTTTATGAGCCTGGCGAGTGCGGCTACCGACGATCTCCCCGACGATGAATAACACTCCAACAAGCACAAAGTTGAAGACCACCACCCAAGGGGAACGGACCGCAGTCTCGAAAAATCCCTCGAAAAGAAATCCGATCACCGCCGCTGGGACGGTCGAGGCGATCACGAGATACGCTAGTCGTTGATCCTTGTCATTGGTCAGATCCCGGTGGGAGAACGACTGAAAAAACGCGACTGCCATCTTGACGAGATCGCGCCAGAAGTAGAAGACTATCGCCAACAACGTCCCCATGTGCAGAGCCACATCGAACGAGAGCCCGAATCGGTCCTGATCCAAGCCCAGGAAATACTGCCCGAGTAGCAAATGCCCGGAACTCGAAACCGGCAGGAACTCCGTGAGCCCCTGAACTATCCCCAAAAATACCGCCTCGAAAAATTCCAGCACTATCTAAATCCTTACTCCTGACGACACGGCTGGCACACTATCGCAGAACAGTCCCCGCTTGTCAGGCATCACCGGCTAGAGTCCGCTGAGTCCCGCCAAAGCTCGCGAGTCTCGGAGCGTGATGCGCCCGGCTTCGACCTCGATTATCTCTCGATTCCGCAGCTCGTTTAGAACCTTCGTGACGGACTCCCGCGTGGAGGCGACCATCGCCGCGAGATCCTGGTGCGTGAGCCGCAACTCTATCTTCACGGTTCCATCGTCGCCGCGCTCTCCGAATTTCTGGGCCAACAGCGGCAGCAGATTCGCCAGACGAACCTCGGTCTCGCGGGGCAAGAGGCACTTGATCAACTCTTCATATTGCACGAGCCGCAACTCAAGGAGCGTCATCACCTTGAAAGCTACCCGGGCATCGCGCCTGATCGCCCGCTCCACAAAAACTTTCGGTACTTTCGTCACTTTGCACTCTGTTACAGCCTCCGCGTAAGCTCGCTGACGAGCCTCACCCGCGAACGCCAAATGCCCGAAAATATCCCACGGCTTCAACAACCGCAAGGTCGCTTCTTTGCTGGTCGAGTACGGACGAAACAACTTCAAAACGCCCTCTCGCAGAACGTAGAGCGCGTCACCATACTCACCCTCGCGATAAACGGCGTCACCCGGCTGATAGATCCGGTCAGCGGTAGCAACCCCCGACTCGTCCAACAACGACAAGAGGTCCCGACACTCACTCTCCTGCAAGGCCGTATACTCGGACAGTGGGAGATCAGGATGCATCAGATATACCCCTCCCACCCTCATCACTCTGATTGGATCTCATACTATTTTGCACCACCCCGTAACACATTGATACATTGTACACTACGAAGCCTCCACAGTCTCTCTGTGGCTCCGGGGGACGAAAGAGTTTGATTGCGCTAGAATGCTATCGAAAGCCGTGAGCGACTGAGGAGTGGAGATGCGGAGAGAGCGGATAGTGTTTGCGATCATGGTTTTCATTATGATCGTCCTGTTTGCTTTCACGTTCGCCGTTCTCGGCAAGGGTGAGTACGATCCCTCGGAGGCATTCGCTCCGGTCCATTACTTCCTCGCCTAGATACGTTCTTGAAGCTCTTCGGCATCTTTCTGACCGACTGAGAGCTCGACTAGCCTCTTGGCTACGAGTTCGGTTCCTTCTCCACCACGATCTCATACCGGTTCATCTTAGGTCGTCCGGTAAGCAAGTCGCCCGCTCCTCCCTTTCCGTGGGCCTGACGGAATTCCTCACTGCCGACCCAAGACTCGAAAGACTCGGGACTCTCCCACCGGGTAACGACGAGTACCTCCGTCTCATCCTCGGAGCGGAGTACCTCCATGGAGATGAAGCCAGGGAAACCCTGCACGTTGCCTCGACTCTCGGCAAAACGTGCCACTAT
>JBGTDE010000221.1:0-14475 GCA_041748475.1 Rubrobacteraceae bacterium
TGCAACTGACTCCCAACTTGAGCCGTCCGAGTCTCCGAACGCTCCACCTGAAAACCATCTCCGAGCCGAGATTGCAAAGTCTTTCGCAACCCCGCCACGGCTCCATCCTCTACGGATTCCACGGCGATTCCCGACACCTTGCTTGGTTTATCGAAAGCCTTCTGGGCGAAGGGCAGCGGCGCCATCCCGAACGCGGAACCGCCAAAGGAGCCGCCCGGTATTCGCAGCGTGCCGACCACCTCGAATTCTTCCGGTCCCTTCGGCGTCGCGACGGTCACGGAGTCTCCGATTTCTAAACCGATCTCTTCGGCTGCGCCAGCATCCAATGTCAACTCAGGGCCGCTTTGTGGGAACTTACCGGCGGTGAGATCAAAGCCCGTAGCCAACGCCGCTGATTCTGGTTCCACGCCAAAGAGCCGCAACCCGCGTACGTCGGGTGAATCTCCCTTATTCTCTACGATCAAAGAAGCTGGAAGCGAGAGTCGCGGCGCGACCGAGGCGATGCCGTCCGTCGCCCGGACTTTATCGACTGCTCTTGTGTCGAACGCGCCACTGCCACCGGCGGCGGTGACGATTATGTCCGCGGCTCCGTAGGCTTTGGAGTAGAGGTTCGTGAACGTCGAGGACATGGTGGAGGAGAGGGTCAGCACCCCGAAGACGATGCCAACGCCGAGCACGATCCCGATGGTTGTCAGCACGGCTCGTTGTGGTCGGCCACCGAGGTTTCGCAGCGAGAGGTCTCCGAATCGGCGTAGCTTCATGCCGCGAGTCTAGCCCATCGTCATTGACCGCAGGGATCGGCTAGACTCATGATGACAAGATCGAAGAGTGTGGAGGATTTTCTATGGAATACGGTGGAGGCGGAGTTCCAGAGCGTCAGGGGCACAGCAAGCTTGGGATCTCATCGGTAATCATCGCCGTTTTGGCAACGTTCGTAATCGTGATTCTCTTTATCATTGCGGGCTCCGTGGCGAGTACGCTGTTCGAAGGCCAAGACCCGGCGGCCATAGACCCGCAGAGCCTACAAAATTCCCCGGAGGCGACCAGTCTGGCTATCGCCGGATTCGGCATCCTGGGAAGCTTTCTACTTTACCTTTTGGGACTTATTCTCGGGGTGGCCGGTATCTTCCAGGGGCGCAAGAAGCGTCTGTTCGGTATCCTGGGTACGGTCCTGAATGGGTTGGTGCTGCTGGCGGTGGGACTGCTGTTCGTTGTTGGGATATTTCTTAGCGCGGCTGGGGCTGCTTAGAAGAACTAACCGTGAGACTCCAGGTTTTTTATCTTCTCGAAGACTCCATCGGCGCTTGGATCGCGCATCTCATCGACTACCTGACCATCCGAGAGAAAGACGACCCGAGTTGCGGTGGCCGCCGCTCGGGGATCGTGGGTGACCATAATTACGGTCTGTCCGTAACGCGCCGCCGAGGTCTGAAGTAGCTCCAAAACCCCGGTGCCGGTTTTTGTGTCGAGGTTGCCGGTAGGTTCGTCGGCCAGAATTATGTCCGGGTTTCTTACGAGGGCTCGGGCTATAGCGACGCGCTGTTGTTCACCACCGGAGAGTTCGTCCGGTCGGTGGTTTCGACGCTCCGTAAGCCCGACGAGATCCAGTAGTTCTGTTAGGCGGTCCGCGTATTTATCCGGCTTATTGCCAGAGATCAGAACCGGCAGTAGTGCGTTCTCTTCGGCTGATAGCGTCGGTATGAGATTGAAGAACTGGAATACGAAGCCCATTCTTTCGCGGCGCAGGTGCGTCAATTTCTTATCCGACATCCCGGATAGGTCTTCGCCACCGACGATCACCTTTCCACTGGAAGGTCGGTCGAGCGCCCCAAGAAGATGCAATAAGGTGCTCTTGCCCGAGCCGGATGGACCCATGATCGCGGCGAACTCGCCGGGTGGAAAGTCCAATGAAATTCCCCCCAACGCCCGCACGGCTGTAGATCCTTCGCCGTGTGTCTTAACGAGGTTCCGCGCTTCGACCGCCGAGTTTCTCTGACCTTCCACGAGCCGAGTATAGACGCTCGATACTGTTTGTAACTCTTCTACGTTGCTGGTAGACTCCGTCTCGCAAATCTATAAGCCCCTGCTTCGCGGGATACGCCCACGAAGCCGCATCTAGACCAGAGGAGGCAGAGATCGACACTTATGAAGTAATGCTTATAGTTATCCCGGAACTCGACGCGGAGCAAGTCGAGAGCACGGTGGAGCGTTTTCGAACGGTTATCGACCGGACGGGAGGCGAAGCTGGTGACCCGAACCCGTGGGGCAAGCGCAAGCTGGCCTACGAGATCGACCACCGCGCCGACGGTTTCTACGTCGTGATGGAGTTCAGCATCGGCGAGCGCACCTTGCCGGAGCTAAAGCGCATCCTGCGCGTCTCGGACGATGTTCTGCGGCACATGATCGTGAAGCTCCCCCCGAATTACGCGCACCAAACGCTCTCCGAAGGCGCGTTGGACGACGAGCACGTCGAAGTCGCGAGCTAGGGAAACTGGGACGAAATGACCATTCAGGAGGTACGTTAGATGGGTCGTAAAAGAGGCGGTCCGCGGCGGGAACGCCCGATCAAGCCAAAGCCGTGCGTGTTCTGCAAAGAGGACATCAACTACGTGGACTACAAGGACTACAACACCCTACGCCGCTTCACCTCGGAGCGCGGCAAGATCCGTGCCCGTCGAGTGACGGGACTCTGCCCGCAGCACCAGCGCGAGGCCGCTGTAGCCATCAAGCGCGCCCGCGAGATGGCGCTCCTGGCCTACGTGGCCGGATAGCCGGGAGGAGAATCATGCAGGTCATCCTTATGCAGGACGTTGAGAAAATCGGCCAGCGCGGAGATATCGTGGACGTGAGCCGCGGCTACATCCGCAACTTCCTTGCCCCTCGGGGTCTCGCGGAAGTAGCTACTCCGGCCAAGATGGAAGAAGCTCGCCGCCAGATGGCGGAGGCCGAAGAACGCGACCGGCGCCTCGCCGAACAGGCCGGGGAGATCGCCGCGACCCTTAATAAGAGCGTCATAACTATCGAGGCTCGAACGGGCGAAGACGAAAGAATTTTCGGCTCCGTAACCCCCGCGAATATAGCCTCAGCCAGCGAACGAGCCCGGGGAGGTCGAATCGACCGGCGGAGAATACAACTAACCGAACCAATAAAATCCCTCGGTACTCACCAAGTTCCCGTGCAAGTCCACGGTGACATCGAAGCTACCGTAAAGGTCATCGTCGTACCGAAACTCTAGGGAATAGCCTAAAGCTCAATCATAAGTTCAGGCACAACCTGAACCAAAAGGTAAAGGACTCCGTCTTGTAACGGGGTCCTTTTTGGTGCATCCTAAGTAGTCCTATGGAGCGGCGAGGGAGGATGCGGAGCGTCGAAACGGGGGCTGACGCGGCCCGCGTGCCTCCCCATGACCTGGAAGCCGAGCGGGCTGTCATAGGGGCGATGCTTGTCTCGGAGACGGCGGTTTCGGCGGTGGCTGAGAAGGTCGAGGCGGGGGATTTCTACTCCGAGACTCATCGGGTTATCTACGCGACGATGATGAAGCTCTACTCGCGTGGTGACCCCATTGATCAGTTAACGCTTACCAACGAGCTTCGGAGTTCCGGGGAGTTTGATCGGGTCGGCGGGCGAGCCTACGTTTTCCAGATAGTCGAAAGCGTGCCGACCACCGCAAACGCTGGACGTTACGCCGACATCGTGCGCGGCAAGGCATTGCTGCGGGCCGTTATAGATGCGGGCAGCCGGATCAGCGAGGATGCGTTCCGGGAGCCCGAGGACGTTGGAGAGGCGTTGGATTCCGCTGAGCAGCTAATTTACAGCGTCTCCAACAGGAGTCTGCGGGATCACCTCGCGCCAGTCTCGGAACTCGCTTCGAGTGCGCTGGAGATGATTCAGAAGCTCTACGAGCAAGAAGGTGAAGTCACCGGGGTAGAGACAGGTTTCGAGGATCTCGACCGACTAACCACGGGTTTCCACAAGAGCGACCTCGTGGTTCTGGCTGCGCGTCCGGCCATGGGGAAGTGCCTGAGCGCGGATGCCGAGGTCGTCCTGATCGACGGCAACGTTGCGACTATGAAAGAAATATATGATGCTCGCCGAGCGCAGCTAATGACGCTCGGTGAGGATTACAAGCTCTCGTGGAGCAGTCCCAGCGTGTTTATAGACGATGGGATCAAGCCCGTGTTTCGGGTGAAGACCCGGCTCGGGCGCGTGATCAAGACGACGCTGACACATCCGTTCTTGACCATGAATGGTTGGCGTAAGCTCGGCGAGTTGTCGGTTGGCGACCATGTAGCGGTGCCGCGCCGGATGCCGGTGTTTGGAGATGAGCCGCTCGGTAGTCACCGCATGAAGTTGCTTGCTTACATGATCGGCGACGGCAATATGACCAGCGGAACGCCGCGCTTTACCAACGGCGCTTCTGTGGTGCGCGAAGATTTTGTCCGGGCTGTCGAGGAGTTCAACGGGCTGCGTGTTCGGATCGAGACATCCGACGGCACCCGCACCCCGACGGTAAGCGTGGTCGCGGATCGCTCGGATGTAGGTCGCCAGCGCGGAGTCTTTGCCCGGTCTTTGCGGCAAGCTATACGGGACTCAAAGCAACCGGCGCGGGAGATCGCCGCCCGGACCTTAGTCAGCCCCGCGTCCGTGACACATTGGTGCGCGGGAAAGACCGTGCCAAACGCCGCTACGGCTCTGAAACTGCGGGAGGCATTAGCTCAAGATTCCGTGAACTTCGACGTAGCGGACTTGGGCGGTGCTCGAAACAACAGTCAGAGTAGTTTTAGGGTTTGGCTCGAAGGTCTCGGTATCTGGGGATGCTCCGCGAAGGAGAAATTCGTACCGGCGGAAGTCTTCCGAGCGCCGAAAGAAGAGGTGGGTATCTTTCTGAACCGGCTCTTCGCCACTGATGGCTGGGCTTCCCTTTTGGCGAGCGGTCAATCGCAACTGGGTTACTGCACGGTTAGTGAGAAGCTAGCCCGCCAGGTGCAGCACTTGTTGCTCAGGTTCGGGGTAATAGCGGCCTTGCGCGAGAAATCGGTGAAGTATGGAGAGACGCGGCGCCCGGCGTTCGTGCTGAACATCACCGATGCCGAGTCTATACGGACATTTATCGCTGAGATCGGGATCTTTAGCAAGGAACCCGCTCTGCAAAAGGTGCGGGACGCTCTCGAAGTTCGTGGTCGCCACGTTAATCGGGATCTCGTGCCGTGCGAGGTCTGGAAGCTCGTGGATAAAGCACGATGCGAAGAGTCGTGGTCGTCGGTCTCGCGGCGTATGGGTTTTGTCGGTTCCGGCCATAATCTGCACGTCGGCACTAGAGCCTTGTCGAGAGAGAGGCTGTCGAGTTTCGCGGATGTGTTGGGCGACCCGCAGTTACGGGAGTTAGCTTCGAGCGATGTCTACTGGGACGGAATCGAGAGCATCGAGCTATTAGGGATGGAGCAGGTATACGATCTGACCATCCCTAATACCCACAATTTCGTCGCCAACGACATCTGCGTTCATAATACTGCGATGGCTCTGAACGCTATATGGCACGCGGCGGGGGAGAAGAAAGCTCCGGTGGCGATCTTCTCGCTGGAGATGAGCAAGGAGCAACTCGTGCAGCGTCTTATCTCCCAGACCACCCGCATACCAACGCAATCCTTGCGTAGCGGCAACGTAAAGGCTGAGGACTGGCCGAAGTTGTTGCATGGTGTGGCGGAGGTCAGCAAGGCGCCCATCTGGATCGATGACACCGCCGGAGTCTCGCTGATGGAGATGCGAGCCAAGACTCGTAGGCTGGCTTCGCAGCTAAACGCCGCCGGGGGGCAGCCGCTCTCGCTCATCGTAGTCGACTATTTGCAGTTGATGATCGGCAACGGTCGCGAGAACCGACAGCAGGAGATCGCCGAAATCAGCCGGGGACTGAAAGTGCTCGCTCGCGACCTCGACGTACCCGTCCTCGCCATTGCGCAGCTAAGCCGCGCCGTCGAAGCCCGCCACGATAAACGTCCCATGCTCTCGGACCTTCGCGACTCCGGCGCCATCGAGCAAGACGCGGACATGGTCATGTTCCTCTACCGTGACGAGTACTACAACCCCGACTCCGATGACAAGGGCATAGCCGAGGTGATCGTGGGCAAGCATCGTAACGGACCCACCGGCAAGGTCCAACTGGCCTGGTTGGAGCAATACACCAAATTCGCCTCCCTCGCTCGTCGCTAAAGTTTTTCAGAAGATGTGCCAATAACCACGACCACGGTACAAAAATATACAGAGTTGGAGAGAAACATGCGGCGTGCGATCATACTTTCGACCCTTGTCGTATTGCTGATGACCGTCGCCGGTGTAACCGTCGCTCAAGAACGAACCTCCACATCCCCAGAAACCAAGACTGTCGAACCAACCGAAGAAACGACCGTCGAAGCTACCGAAGAAAAGTCGGACGAAACCACAACCTCCGAAGAAACAACCACCGAAGCTACTGAAGAAAAATCTGACGAAACCGAAGATACAGTAACCGAGAAGCCCGAGAAAGATGAGACTAAACGCCCCGATTCCGAAGAAGATGAGACGACGGAAAATAAGCCCGATGAGCGGGACGCGGGCGAAGAAACCGAAGACCAGGATGAAACCGACGAGTCCGACAAGTCAGACGAAGCCGACGAGGTAGCTGCGAAGCCGAAGAAGGACAAACCAGCGGGTGTCGGGAAACCCTCGGCTAAGAAGTCTAAGAAGTCTGGTGTCAAGAAGGCCGACGGTAAACCGGTGAAGAAGGCTGGTAAGGGCGGAGAGCCTAAGGCTCACGAGGTGACCGTTTGTCACAAGGGCAAGAAGACCCTTAGCGTCGGAGCGCCTGCCGAGAAGGCTCACGTGAGGCACGGAGATACTGCGGGGGCTTGCGGCTAGTAGAATCTCATCCCGGTAGGTTTGTTTGGCGAAACCTTGTTGGGAGGCGGTTTGCTGTCGTCGGAGAAGTTCGACTACTCGCTGGATTTCGATAACACGGACTTTCGTGAATCACCGCATCTGTACCGGGTTGGGAAGGGTGAGCAGGGCGTGCTCCTGGTTCAGCCGTACAAGGCTGAGATCCTGCCTCACTGGCGTTTCAAGAACGAGGAAGTCGCCCGCGAATCGTCCGAGAAGATCTACGCTCTCTTTGTCGAGTACCGTGAGGCGGACGACTTTATCGGCATGGATATGGCCCGTAAATTTCTACAGATGGGCTACACCCGCGCCCGTCGCTACGCAAACCACAAATCCGGCAAGAAATACGACGCGGACAGAAAAGTGCGGCCTCAAGACCCCGAAGCCCTCGACGGCGAGAAAGCTCGCGCCGCCCGTGTCTTCTACGATAAGTACGTGCTCGCCCGCGAGGACGAGCATTACAAAAAGCGCCGTATCGAGTGGGTCGAGAAGCTGGGGTGACCCGCTACTTGATCGCCGCGCCCATCGCATGATACCCGCCGTCGACGTGGACCAGTTCGCCGGTCGTCGCGGGCCACCAGTCCGAGAGTAGGCTGACAACCGCTTTCCCGACGGGTTCGGGATCGGTGGTGTCCCATCCTAGTGGAGCTTGCTTTCCCCACTCGCCTTCGATCTGCTCGAACCCGCTGATGCCTTTGGCAGCCAAAGTCTTCACCGGCCCGGCGGCCACGAGGTTCACCCGGATGCCTCGCTCCCCGAGGTCTCGCGCCAGATACCGTGACGTACTCTCCAGCGCGGCCTTCGCCACACCCATCCAATCGTAGGCGGGCCACGCCATCCGGGCGTCGAAGTCCAACCCAACGACCGATGAGCCCGAAGGCATGATGTCCGCCAACCCGACCGCTAGCGCTTTCAGTGAATACGCGGAGGTCTGTACGGCGGTCGCCACGGACGGCCATTCGGTTGTCAGGAAGTTTCCTCCCAGGGCGTCGTCCGGGGCGAAGGCGATAGCGTGGACGATGCCATCCAGGGTTCCCCAGCGTTCCTTCAGGTCCGCTGCGACTGCTTCTATGTCTTCGGGTTTGTTTACGTCCAGTTCCAGAACGGGTGGTATGGGATCAAGGCGTTTGGCGGTGCGGTTGGTGAGGCTGGCGACCCGGCCAAAGCTTGACAGCACGATTTCAGCGCCTTGTTCCACAGCTAGTTGGGCGGCGGAGTACGCGATGGATCTCCGATCCAGAACTCCGGTTACGAGGATCTTCTTGCCTTCAAGGACTCCACTCATCAAACTCTCCCAACTAAAGGTCTCTGGCCGCGAATAGTCTAGGGGATGACTCGGAGGCTCGCCAGCTTGTTTGAAGCACGGAGCTACACGCCGGTCGATTTGCGTTTAAAATCCTCCTCGTGAATTTTTCCGAGCGCATGCGAGTGAGATATACCGGACTGGCCCGCTGGGCTCTCTCCGGGCCGCCGTCCGCGCTCGAAGCTCTCGAAGAGATGTCCTCCGTTAAAGTTCCCGTAGCGCACAAAGCTCTCAGCATCTTCCTTGGGCTCGGAGTCTCCTTGACGGCCCTCGCGCTGTATATCGGCACGCTCGCGCCGACTGTCCTCTACTACGATCCTCGGGGTATCTACGACTCGGTCACGTTTCAGGTTTATTCTTACATCCTGGACATACCGCATCCCACCGGATACCCGACCTTCACCATGCTCGCGCATCTCTTTACCTATCTGCCGTTTGGGGATGTAGCCTACCGGGTCAATCTGGCTTCAGCCGTCTTTGGGGCTAGTGCGGTGCTTCTGATTTTTGCGGCGTGTCTGGCTATAACGGGTCGGCGTTGGGCTTCGGCGGGGGCGACGTTGCTTTTCGCGGTGAGTGAGGCTTTCTGGAGTCAGGCTGTCATCGCCGAGGTCTACACTCTGAACGTCCTGATGGTGATGCTGGTGCTGGTTACTCTGTTGTACTGGCAGCGTCGCCGGACGGACAGGCTTCTTTTGCTAGCCGTGTTCTTGATCGGTTTCGCCATGACGAACCACATGACCAGCGGGCTTTTGTTGCCTGCGGCCATGATCTTCGTTTTTCTGGTAGATAAGAGCCGTCTGAGGGAATGGCGCTTGATCCTGAAGGGCATAGGACTGTTTATCCTGGGCCTCACGCCATATCTCTATCTGCCGATACGAGCTTCGATGAACCCTCCGGTAAACGAGATGGACCCGTCGACTTTAGGAAATTTCATTGCTCTGGTCACCGGGCAGAAGTTCGAGAATCGCATGTTCGTCTACTCGCCGTTAGAGCTTCCCGGACGTTTAATGTCGTATTTTGGGCATCTAGTGGATCAATTCAACCCGGCGTTTCTAGTAGTGGCTTTGTTCGGCGCGTTCTACCTGAGCCGGAAGAACCGAGCTCTGTTCGCGATGCTGTCGTTCTTGTATCTCGGGTGGTTGTTCTACGCGCTTGAGTACAATATTATCGACGTATATCTTTATTACATACCGACGTATCTCATCATTTGTTTATTTGTGGCGGTTGGTTTTGGGGCAGCCCTGGATCTCACGGCCTCGTCTATGGATCATGCGTCGGATGCGAAACGTGTCAGTGTTCTTGGAATTCTCGCGATACTCATGTTGCTCGCGCCGATACCCGGTATCGAGGCTACGGCGACGACAGTGGACCGTTCTGAGGACTATCGGGGACGTGAGATCGTCGAGTCCGTAGCCAGCGGCGTCGCCAAGGGATCGACTATCCTGCACAACGGTAGTTCCGTCTGGTATCTGCCACTCGTCGAAGGGCGTCGCACGGATTTGACGGTGCGGGATCCGTTCCCCGCCGGAGATTGGACTACCCGCAGCCCCCGCTGGCTCAAGGTAGCCCAGAGACACCTGGACGACGGCAGGGTTTACATAATCTTCCCCGGAACCTCCGCCGCTAACAACGCCACCATCTTCAATAAAGCGGGCTACGATCTCATCCCGGATAAGAAGGGCGTCTTCTACGAAGTAGTCCGTCGCGAACGCTCAAGGGACTGACCAGGCGTTGCTGCACGTCGCCTAGGGCGGCTTTCAGCACTTCAGCTTGTCAGACCCCGCCACCTGACTTGCTTTGTTTGTCTACTCGGCGTTTGTCTGTTCTAGAGCTTGGCGGGCGTATAAGGCGTTTACGCGGGCTTGCCAGGCTAGTAGGTCGTAGCGCCGGCTCTTGAGCTTTTCTTTGTCCTGCTTTTCGGCGATATTGTTCTTTTCGAGTGGGTCTTTGGAGAGATCGAAGACCTCTTCCGAACGGTTTCCGAAGTGGTAGATGTACTTCTCGTCGCCCTTGATGCTCGCCAGGCAGGAACTCTCGCGGTAACAACTCGCTATCAGCGTTCGGTCCTTTATTGGGGATAGCATCGAAGCCCCCGGATACTCGCCTCCCTCGACTTTGTAGTTCAGGGTGTCGGCGAGAGTTGGAAGAACGTCAACCTCGTTTACGGGGGTCTCCAACCGTCGGGCCTTGTCTTGTCTGGGATCGTGTACGAGGAGTGGTATGTGGAGTCCTTCGTTGTAGATGGTGTTGTCGTGCTGGTAGAGATCGTGCTCCCCGAAACCCTCGCCGTGATCTCCAAGAATTACGAAGACCGTGTCCTCGTACAGCCCGAGATCTTTGTATTGTTGGAAGAGTTTTTGCAGGAAGCGATCCTGGTACGCGACGGTGTTCAGGTAGTTATTCAGGGTGTCGTCTTCTGCGAGTTTTTTGCCTTTGTAGTTCTCTGGTACGACGTAGTCGTGGTGCGGGGTGACGGTCAGGTAGGTCGCCAGGAACGGCTGGTCCTTTCCGGTCTCTTCAAGCCAGTCGCGGCTGGGATCCAGCATGATCTCATCCTCCCAACCGAAGTAGTTGGCTTTGTCGTAGTTGGCGGTATCCATGCCGTCAACGGGATAAAATTCATCGTAGCCGAAGTTGCCGACGAGCTTGCGACGACGCTCGAACTGCTCAGTGGCCGACTGGAAAAAGACGCTCTTGTAACCTTGCTCCCCGAGGAGATCCGCGACGCAGCGCGAAGGGATGGCACCGGAGTCGGCCTCGCTGTTCTGGGAGTCGAGCGGGGGTGGTACGCCGCACAGGGTCGCGACGAGCGCCTTCGAAGTGTGTGGCACGACCGCGTAGGCGTTCTCGGCCATCAGGCTCTCGTCGGCCAACTCGTCCAGAAACGGCGTGGTTTCTATGTCCTCGTTGTAGGGGGTCGTGGAACGGGAGCGGGTCGATTCCAAAAAGACCACGACAACGTTACGTTTCTCGGTCTTGGGAGTCTGGACCAATCGAGTGTCGGTTGGAGGTTTCTCGTTCTCCATATCCGCCCGGACGCGGTCATTAATTTTCTCGAAGTCCGGGGCGGTCAGCTCGACGACGAAGATGTTTACGAGAGCCGCCCGTGAAAAGGAGTTGCTGGCTCCCGTCATGCTGGGTAATGCCGAGAGCGCCAGCAGTGGGATGGCTGCGGCGCACAGGATCACCGGCACGCCCAAACCGATTGCCGGGCGGGAGTTCGAGCCGGTGGTGTCCTCGACCGGGTCCGTCGGCAAGTGCCAGGAACCTGTGGCGAAGAGCGTCACTAGCAAGGGACCAGCGAGGCCGTAGAACAGGACCAGTGAGATCAGGGTCCAGTGAAGAATGGTTATCTCGGAGCCGACCGCCGCCTGGATCTCCCCGAAGGTCGAGAAGGAGACAGCGAGCAGGTTGTAGTCGAGCGCGGAGCCCGTTGTCTGGAAGAAGAAATGCGCGATCGTGACCAGCAGGATGAGCCCGATGCTCGTCAGATGGAAGAGAGCTAGCAGCATCGCCCGTGGTAGTCGGGAGTGAAAGATGGCGAAGAGCCCGATCCAAAACACCGCATAACCCAGGTTGAAGAAGACATCCGAGCGTATCTGGTCCAGAAACCCGAGCGGACCAGGCACGGACATCTGCGTAAAGATACGCACGATCTTCAACACAATGCTGTATACGAAGATAGGGACTAGAAGAGCGAGCAGGTAGATCCAGTCCCTCCTAATCAAAAGAGACCGCAGCTTTGCCGAAATTCCCGCTCTGCCTGAACTTGTGTCCATAAAGATCGAAAAAGTTTAACAAATATTTCATATGTAGCTTCTTTTCGGAGCTCAGAAACCCCGGTTCGCAAGCCGCTCGGGTTGACCGAAAACTCTCGGACAGCTATCTTTCGGATGGAGCGTGCGTTGCCGCCGCGTCCTTTGAGACGATTTTGGGTGGCCGGACGTTTGGAAAATGGGGAAGTGATTGACAAGCGCCGGACTTTTATCGGCACGAGGGAAGGGATGTGCATGAGCGAAGATCAGAACGAGACACGTACCTACGAACCGCCGGAAGAGTTCGCCTCGCAAGCGAATGTCAGCGACGCTTCGGTGTATGAGACGGCGGCGAACGACTATGAAGCGTTTTGGGAAGAGAGAGCCCGCGAGCTTCATTGGTTCGAGGACTTCGATACGGTCCTCGACTGGAATCCGCCGGACGCGCAATGGTTTGTAGGGGGCAAGCTCAACGTCGCTTACAACTGTTTGGATCATCAGGTGGAGCAGGGCCACGGAGACAAGAAGGCTCTGATCTGGGAGGGCGACGAGCCGGATGACACGAAGACCTACACTTACTCTGAGCTTACGGCTGAGGTAGCGAAGTTCGCTAACGTCCTCAAAGAGCTCGGCGTCGGTAAAGGCGACCGGGTTGGCATCTACCTGCCCATGATCCCGGAGCTAGCCATCGCTATGCTGGCCTGCGCCCGCGTTGGAGCGCCGCATTCGGTCGTCTTTAGTGCGTTCTCGCCCGGCTCCCTGCGCGACCGGCTCAACGATGCCGAGGCGAAGCTGCTCATAACCGCCGACTCCGCCCCTCGTGGCGGTAAAGTCTCGCCGCTCAAAGAGAATGCAGATCAAGCATTGGACGATTCTCCGAGTGTCGAGAACGTCGTGGTGGTGCGGCGCACGGGCGACGACGTGCCGATGACCGAAGGGCGGGATCATTACTGGCAGGATCTCACCGCCGATGCTAGCGACGACTGTCCAGCCGAACAGATGGACTCCGAGGACATGCTCTACATCCTGTATTCGTCGGGCTCTACGGGTAAGCCGAAGGGTATAGTCCACACGACGGCAGGGTACATCACGCACGTCAAGGCGACCAACAAATGGGTCCATGACCTGAAGGACGACGACGTGTACTGGTGCACGGCGGATGTCGGCTGGGTGACGGGACATTCGTACCTAGTTTATGGACCTCTCTCCAACGGTGGGACTAGCGTCATGTTCGAGGGGACACCCGCGTATCCCGAGAACGACCGCTGGTTCGATATCATCGAGAAACACAAAGTGACCATCCTTTATACGGCTCCGACGGCGATCCGGGCGTTCATGAAGAACGGGACCGATCCGCTCGAAAAGCACGATCTTACGTCGCTGCGGCTTCTCGGGACGGTGGGGGAGCCCATCAACCCTCGGGCGTGGGAGTGGTACCACGACAACGTCGGTGGCGGACGCTGTCCGATAGTCGATACCTGGTGGCAGACAGAGACCGGGGGCATCATGATCACACCTCTCCCCGGCCTTACAACAGCGAAGCCGGGCAGCGCGACTTTCCCATTCCCCGGTATAGCGGCGGCCCTCTACGACGAGGAAGGCAACGAGATCAAAGGCGCCGGAAAAGGCAACCTCGTGATAACGAAACCCTGGCCCGGAATGCTCCGTACGCTGTACAAGGACCCAGAGCGCTACAAGGAGACGTATTGGGAGAAGTACGGGGACAAATACTTCGCCGGTGACGGAGCCCTTCGCGATGAAGACGGCTACTACACGATCACCGGTCGCGTGGATGACGTTATGAACGTCTCCGGCCACCGGGTAAGCACGGCTGAGGTCGAGAGTGCTTTGGTCTCTCATAAGGCCGTGGTCGAAGCGGCGGTCGTCGGCAAGAACGACGAGGACAAGGGACAGGCAATCTTCGCTTACGTCATTCTCGGGGGGGATCAGGAGACCAGCGAAGACTTGATGAGCGAGTTGAGGAAACACGTCGGGCAGGAGATCGGGCCGACAGCGAGGCCGGATCAGGTGGTCTCCGTAGACGAATTGCCTAAGACGCGCAGCGGTAAGATCATGCGCCGCATCCTGCGCGGTATCGCGGAAGGCGAACAAGACCTCGGCGACACAAGCACGCTCGCCGACCCAAGCGTCGTGGATACTCTTCAGGAGCAAGCCTCCGCCCAAAGCTAAACGTCGTATAAAAGGAACAACCGGGAGTGGCCCCATAAGGCCGCTCCCTTTTTGATGCCGGAAGTGAGACTTTTCAGCGGCTGATCCGTATAAGAGTGTAGTAAAATATGTCCAAGCAAAAACCCCTTTGAGGAGGACTTAGTGTTCGGTAGCATAGGCTTCGGCTATATATTAGTAATGATTGTGGGTATGGCGATCTCGGGTCTCGTGGCCTTGTGGTTGCGGAGTACCTACGGCAAGTATTCAAAGCAGATGAGCAACAGCGGTCTAACGGGAGCTCAGGCGGCCCGCATGATCCTGGACCGCAACGGCCTGACC
>JBGTDE010000222.1:0-2574 GCA_041748475.1 Rubrobacteraceae bacterium
AGGGAGCGCAGGCTGCGCCAGCGGTCCAATCGGGAGCGTCCGCTAATTATCATCAACACGGGACACGGCAAGGGTAAATCTACCGCGTCGTTCGGTGTCATGCTGCGGGCTTGGGCTCGGGGACATAAGATCGGGGTCTACCAGTTCGTCAAGAGCGGCAAGTGGAAGGTGGGCGAACAGAAGGCCGCCGAAACATTGGGAAACATCGACTGGTTCAAGATGGGCGACGGCTGGACATGGACTTCGGAAGACCTGATCGAAAGCGCCGACAAAGCCCGTGAAGGCTGGGCGGAAGTGAAACGCCGCCTTGCTGACGAAACCTATGACACCCTCCTACTGGACGAGTTTACCTATCCTATGAAGTTTGGTTGGGTCGACACCGCTGAAGTCGTCGAAACCTTGAAGAACCGGCCCGGTTTCCAGCACGTCATCATCACGGGTCGTGATGCGCCCCCGGAGCTTGTGGAGATAGCGGATCTCGTCAGCGAAGTCCAGAAGATCAAGCATCCCTTCGACGAAGGCTACCGCGGCCAAAAAGGGATCGAGTGGTAGAAGTTCCGCGCATAGTAGTTGCGGGAACGCACTCCGGCGTGGGCAAGACCACCGTGGCCTCCGGTTTGATGGCGGCGTTTGCGGCAAAAGGCTATAAAGTCGCGCCGTTCAAGGTGGGACCGGACTTCATCGATCCTTCGTATCACGCGCTGGCCGCTGGACGGACGGGACGAAACCTCGATGCGTTTCTCTCGGGCGAGGAGCTCATACGGCCTCTCTTCAAGCACGGGGTTCGGGGTGCGAATGTTGCGGTTGTGGAGGGTGTGATGGGACTCTTCGACGGCAAGAGTGGTGGAGCGTTCGCCTCCACGGCCCACGTAGCCAAGCTTCTGGATGCGCCGGTATTGCTGGTCGTAGATGCGCGGGCGATGGCAGGCTCCGCCGCCGCTATGGTCCACGGCTACGCGACCTTCGACCCGGAGGTGCGAGTAGCGGGCGTCGTGCTGAACCGCGTGGGCTCCGACACGCACGAAGAGATGCTTCGCGAGGCTCTAAGGCCCCTCGGAATACCGGTTGTGGGGGTGCTGCGCCGGGACGCGGAGATCTCGACGCCGGACAGGCATCTCGGGCTGGTGCCAGCGGTGGAGCGGCGTGACGAAGCACGACGGATGCTCGACTCGCTGGGGAGTGTCGTGGCTGAGAGCTGCGACCTAGAAGGGATAATGCGACTGGCGGCGACCGCCGGTTCTATCCACGAGGAGCCTTGGATTGCGGAATCTTCGGAGATGGGTCCGGGGGTGCGGATCTCGGTTGCTGCCGGGCCGTCTTTCAGTTTTCTGTATCGAGAGAACGTGGAGTTGTTGGAGGGGGCGGGCGCTGAGGTGGTTACCTTTGATCCCACCTCCGACGAAGTCCTGCCGGCTGACACCGACGCCCTCTATCTCGGCGGTGGATTCCCTGAGACCTACGCAGCAGCACTCTCCGAAAACGAGCCGATGCGAGAGAGCGTCCGAGAGTTCGCCGCGAGTGGTCGTCCAGTGGTAGCCGAGTGCGGCGGGTTGCTGTATCTCTCCCGTGAGCTGGACGGCCAGCCGATGTGCGGTGTGCTGGATGTCGAATCTCGCATGACCGGGCGGCTCAAGCTCGGCTACCGGGAGGCGCGGGCGCTGACGGATTCACCGCTCGCGGAGCGCGGAGCGACGGTACACGGGCATGAGTTTCATTACTCGGCTGTCGAGCCGTCGGCGGGTGCGAGTCCGGCGTGGGAGATGTCCGGGCGCGGGGCGGAGGGCTTTGTGACGGGCGGCGTACACGCGAGCTATCTGCACACTCACTGGGCCTCGACACCGGAGATACCGAGGCGTCTGGTGAAGGCCGCGAGCCGCGCGGGGGTCCGCGTATGAGCGGCAAGCTCGTTGGTGTTGGTGTCGGGCCGGGAGACCCGGAGCTGTTGACGATCAAGGGCTTGCGCGTCCTGCGGGAGGCTGACAGGGTCTTTGTACCCGTCGCGGATACCGGTGAAATCGGACGTGCAGAGGCGACCGTTCGCGAGTATCTGGACGAGGAGCAGGTCACTCGTCTGCTCTTCGCGCTCTCTGACGACGTGGAGGCTCGGGAGCGGAACTGGACGAACGCCGCTAGGGAGGTCTCTGAGCATCTGAGGGAGGGGGAGACCTGCGCTTTCGCTACCATCGGTGATCCGAACGTGTATTCGACGTTCACGTATCTCGCCCGGTACGTTAGGGAGATTGAACCTGAAGTAGAAGTCCAGACAGTACCGGGGATCACGGCTCTGCAGGATCTCTCGTCGCGCGGAGGGACGGTGCTTCTGGAAGGGAACGAGCGGTTGGCGTTGTTGCCGTTCACGGCGGGGGAGAAACCTCTGCGGGAGGCTCTCGGGGAGTTCGAGACGGTCGTGTGCTACAAGGGTGGGGGGCGTCTGCCGGAGGTGTTGCGGGTGGCCGAGGAGTGTGGACGGTTGGAACATGCTGTCTACGGCGCGCGGCTCGGGATCGAGGGCGAGGAAGTCGTCGAAGCCAGCGGGATGGCGGGACGAGACGGGACGTATCTATCCACGGTGAT
>JBGTDE010000223.1:0-2404 GCA_041748475.1 Rubrobacteraceae bacterium
GCAACCAGCTACAACAAACGCGAGCAGGAGAGAGATAGACATCGCCAACATATTTCTTCGGAGCAGCACGTTTGTAGTTTAGCGTGGAGAGCCGGTCAATTCTTGTGCCGATGAGAAACCAGCCGGGCTCCGGTATCTTTAGGGGAGATGATCTCATTGCGCTACGAAGCTGGTACGTTGCTCGCGAACGGCCTCCCCGACGCGGAACGTCCACCCGACCCTTTTTTGTGGGATTCCCGCACCCGCGAATGGCGAGCCCCAGCAAACGCCTACCGCGAAGTCTCCCTGAAACTCCGGGAAGCCGACGTTCCCTACAAGGATGAAGCCGCCGCTTTCGAGAAGCTCGCATTGGAGTCGCGGGTGGCTATGGAACCGCGTCCGTATCAGCGGGAGGCACTTGCGGCGTGGCGGCGTTCTGAGCTTCGAGGTGTCGTGGTGCTGCCGACCGGGGCCGGAAAAACCACAGTGGCCGTAAGCGCCATTGAGCGGGTTGGACGGAGCACGCTCGTCGTGGTGCCGACGCTCGCATTAATGAAACAGTGGTATTCAATTCTGTCGGATGCGTTTGGTGGAGATATGAACGTCGGGCTGCTCGGAGGTGGATACCATGAGATCACCGGCCTAACCGTCACAACCTACGATTCGGCATACATCCACATGGAACGTTACGGCGACCGGTTCGCCCTCGTCATCTACGACGAAGTACACCACCTCCCGGCCCCAAAGAACGCTGTCATCTCCAAGATGATGCTAGCCCCGTACTCTCTCGGCCTGACCGCAACCCCCGAGCGCCCCGACGGCGGCCACGAATCGCTCCCGGAACTGGTCGGTCCCGTCGTGTACCGGCTCTCACCCGAAGACCTTTCCGGGACGTATCTCGCACCCTACCAAACCATACGGCTGCCCATAGAACTCACTGCCCACGAACGCCACGACTACGCCCAGGCCGACGCGATCTACCGGGATTTCTTGAACAAACATCGCCTCTCTATGCGCTCGCCTGAGGACTGGCAGCGGTTCATCCTGGTCGCTTCGACCAGTCATTCAGGCGGACGTGAGGCGTTGCTCGCGGCCAGGCGGCGAAGGGAGATACAGGCCGGAGCAATGCGAAAGGGAGCGACGTTGGAGACTCTGCTCAGACGACATTGGGAGGACCGGTGCATCGTGTTCACCAAGAGCGTCGAGGAAGTGTACGCGATGTCCCGGCGGTTTCTTATACCAGGTGTCACGTATGAGACACCTGCGCGGGAACGCAAGGAGATATTGGATCGTTTCCGGGAAGGTAGGTATCGGGCGATAATCGCTTCGGACGTTCTGAACGAAGGCGTGGACGTACCGGACGCGAACGTCGCGATTATCCTGGCCGGAAGCGCGTCCCACCGTGAGTACGTGCAACGCCTGGGCCGCATCCTACGCCCGAAAGAAGGAAAACAAGCCCTACTCTACGAGCTAGTAACAACCGCGACCGGCGAGGAATCGACCGCTCGCCGCCGCCGCGAGGCATTCAGAGGAGCATCGGCGTAATGTTGCGATCCGAACACGTGATAGCCCGCGTCGCTCGTGGAAGACTCGTCCCCCATCGTCTCCAGCAAGAGGACCGGCGGACGCGAGAAGCAACTTTGGAGGTGTGTGAGTTATACGCCGCACACGTCGGGAAGACGCGCTCGAAGCTCGAAGAGGACATTACACTTACGGAAGCGTCGTTGGGTCCACGGCTCGACGCTCGTCGGGGGTTCAAGATCGTGCGGGCTCTGGCGAAACTTCTGGAAGAGCGTTGCGAGTGGTCAGCTCCGGCGGAGACCGACCCTTACACGGTTCGGACCCGACTCTTCGAGCTCGCCGCCGCTCTGCCGGAGTTGCCCGGCACCGAACCCGGCCTGCTCGAAACCGTGACCCGCGATGACCTCATCTCGCAGCTAGCCAATGAGACCGGACAGCCGGACCCGATCTCGCTGATGTACGCCGACCGTCAGGGGGCGCAACTGTTGAGCGAGTACGATGATCCGACACCGGAAGCCCTGATCTCACGCTACAACGTCGCGCAAATACAAGGTGTCCTGTACGGAGCACGTGAGATGGTCGTGGATCTTCACGAAGGCTGTGACGCTCGGCTCGTTCTTTACTACGTCAAGAAACTCGGCCTGATCTACGCCTTAGAAACATCCACCCGAGGATACCGTCTGCGCCTCGACGGTCCACTCTCGGTCTTCGGCGGCACACGCAAGTACGGACTTCGCCTGGCGAAACTCCTACCCGGCCTACTACTAACCGCTCCCTGGAACCTCACCGCCAACATCGATTGGAAAGGCCGCGACGCAACGCTGAACCTCGATTCGGACTCTGGACTGACAAGCCACTACAAGGGACTGCGGGACGACCCAGAGACCGACGAAGTGCGCGAGGC
>JBGTDE010000224.1:0-1651 GCA_041748475.1 Rubrobacteraceae bacterium
GTCCCGCAAGCCGCCACACCTGGCGACCACCGGGGACGACAAGCCGCCAAAGGCCGACGAGTTCTTTGTGGACCTCGGCCTGGATGTCGAGCAGGTCAAGGAGCAAGTCCGCGTTGGGGATTACGCGGTCATGGATCGGACGCTCGAAGAAGTCGGGGATAATTTTATCGGCAAGGCGATGGACGACCGGATCGGAGTCTTCGTTATGTACGAGGCTTTGAAGGAGATGGGCGAGCATGAAGCCACGATCCACGCGGTTGCTACTTCCCAGGAAGAAGTTGGATTGCGAGGAGCCACGGCCAGCGGCGCTGGGCTCGCGCCTACGGTGATGATCGCGCTGGACGTCACGTTGGCGATGGATATTCCGGGAGGCGGTGGGGAGAAAGAGATCACCGCTTTAGGCAAAGGAGCGGCGATCAAGATAATGGACAGCTCCCTGATCTCGCACCCGAAACTCGTGGACCACTTTCGCTCAATCGCCGAACGCGAAGACATCCCGCACCAGATGGAGATTCTTCCATTCGGCGGCACCGACGCAGGCGGCGTTCAGCGTCTACACGGAGGGATACCATCCATCACGCTCTCCATTCCCTGCCGCTACGTCCACACCGTCAACGAGATGGTCAACGCCAAAGACGTGCAAGCCTGCATAACATTGCTGGCCCGCTACCTCGAAGAAGCTCATACTGGAGATTACGCGCTGTAGGCGTTGTGGGTCACCGGACGATCTCGGGCCTGTTCCTTGTCGGGGTGAACATCATACCGCTTTTGGGTGTGGTCTTCTTCGATTGGAACTTGTTCTAGATCTTGCTTCTGTACTGGTTCGAGAGCGGCGTAATAGGATTCTTCAACATCTTCAAGATTGGGCTGGCCGAAAAGCCAATGTCCGACGACTCGAACCTCACTATAAACGGGCGCCCCACGAACCAATACGGCAAGGCGTACCTGATCCCGTTCTTCATCGTCCACTACGGCATCTTCTGGATCGTACACGGCGTCTTTGTAATCGCATTTTTCGGATTCGTCGCCAACGAGATGTTCGGTGCCGCTTCCCCCGGAACATCCACCACGCCAGGTATCGGCGGTGGCTTCAGCGGCTTCGGGCCTGTTGGAGTAGCCATCGCTGCAGCGTCACTGATAATCAGTCACACCGTCTCGTTCTTCGTCAACTTCATGCGGGACGAGGAATACTTGAACGTCTCACCCAACACTCAGATGTTCCGTCCGTATCCTAGAGTTATGGTGATGCACGTCACTATCCTGGGCGGCGGCGCACTCGCAGGCTACCTCGGCACGCCACTGGCGGCCCCTGATCCTGCTGGTAGCACTCAAAATCATCATAGACCTCTACGCACACCTTAGAGAGCACCGGAAAGCGAGCGGCGAGTACGGTTCGGCGGTCGCCGAAGGGTGATCATCGTTTGTCTCGACAATCTGCGGAGAAACGCGGCATCCCGCTCCGGTTTCACTGTTCTGCACCGGCACCTGAAGTGCCATACCGCAACTGAGCCTTCGATGCGATAGCATGTGCGACGCTGTGGAAGCTTAGAGAGGACATCATGGCTCAGAAGACTTACGACCAACCGCCGGAGATGGCGTTGAAGCCAGGCTACGAGTATTTCGCTAACCTGGTTACTGGACAGGGCGTGGT
>JBGTDE010000225.1:0-4304 GCA_041748475.1 Rubrobacteraceae bacterium
TCGTCGATGCCACCGACGAGGTAGAAAGCCTGTTCGGGAAGATCGTCGTGCTTACCTTCGACGACTTCCTTGAAGGATCGGATCGTCTCGTCAAGGTCCGTGAATTTACCTTCGAGGCCAGTGAACTGCTCGGCGACGAAGAACGGCTGTGAGAGGAAACGTTGCAAACGACGCGCCCGACCGACGATTACTTTGTCTTCCTCCGAAAGCTCGTCGATACCGAGGATCGCGATGATGTCCTGGAGCTCTCGATACCGCTGCAGGATGTTCTTGACCTGCTGCGCGACCTCGTAGTGCTCCTCGCCCACGATAGACGGGTCGAGCATCGTCGAGGATGAGGTTAGCGGGTCGACCGCCGGGTAGATGCCCTGCTCGGCCAGTCCTCGCGAAAGCTCCACGGTCGAGTCGAGGTGAGCGAAAACCGTGAACGGTGCCGGGTCGGTGAAGTCGTCCGCCGGAACATAGACTGCCTGGAAAGATGTGATCGAACCATTCTTGGTCGAGGTGATCCGCTCTTGCAAAGTCCCCATCTCCGTAGCGAGTGTCGGCTGATAACCGACCTCGGAGGGCATACGCCCCATCAAGGCCGAAACCTCGTTGCCCGACTGCACGAACCGGAAGATATTGTCCACGAAGAACAACACGTCCTGCCCGAGAGCGTCCCGGAAATACTCGGAGACCGTTACGCCGGTAAGCGCGACGCGGAAGCGGGCACCCGGTGGTTCGTTCATCTGACCGAAGACCATCGCCGTGTTTTTAAGGACTCCGGCCTCTTCCATCTCGCCGTAGAGGTCGTTGCCCTCACGGGTCCGCTCCCCCACCCCGGCGAAGACCGATGTGCCTTCGTATTGCAGCGCGATGTTGTTTATAAGTTCGGTGATAAGGACCGTCTTGCCGACACCTGCGCCGCCGAACAGTCCTACCTTGCCGCCCCGGCGCACCGGGCAGAGAAGGTCGATCACCTTGATCCCCGACACGAACTGCTCGGCCTGAGTCGTCAGGTCCGCGAACAGCGGCGCGGGACGGTGGATCGGCCAATGATCGTCCGGGTCTTCGATCGGCCCAACCTCATCCACCGGCTGACCGAGAACGTCGAGAACACGCCCGAGTACGCTCTTGCCGACCGGGATGGTTATTGGAGCGCCGGTATCCGTTACGTCGAGGCCGCGTTTGAGGCCGTCGGTCGAAGACATAGCCACGGTTCGAGCCATATCGTCGCCGAGAAGCTGCTGCACTTCGAGGGTGAGAGTACCTTCCTCACCAGATGGATCGTCGAGCGGAACGGTGAGGGCGTTGTAGATCTCCGGTATCTCTTCGGGCTTGAAGCGCACGTCGACAACCGGACCCTTGACCTCCACGACGGTGCCTATCGCGCCGCCGCCCTTTATGGGTTTACCGTTCCCTTCCATTTGCTGTTCGGTCGCGGTGCCACCACCGTTGGTGGCCTGGCCATCCACGACACCTTCGCGGTCTCCGAACGTAGTTTTATTAAACTCCTGGCCGCTCTCGCTCATCTAAAAACCTCCTACTATCCGGCGGACAAGGCTTCCGCGCCCGCCGCGATCTCACTGATCTCACTAGTTATCTGGGCCTGTCGCGCCTTGTTCATCTGCAGCGTCAGGGTCTTGACCAAATCGTTGGCGTTGTCCGTGGCGCTCTGCATGGCCGTCATTCGCGCCCCGTGCTCTCCCGCCGCACTTTCGAGCATCGCCTGCCAGATCATGGTCTCCGCATACCGCGGCACGAGCTTCTGCAGCACTGTGTCCGCGTCCGGCACGTACTCCATGTACGTGTTCGATTCGTTCTCCGACTCATCGTTGCTTTCGTCCTCTTCCTCGTCCGGGGCCGCTGGGATCAGCCGCTTGATGACCGGTTTCTGGGTCATAGCGGTCTGGAAGCGGTTGAAGATCAAATAGACCTCATCGGCCTCTTCATCCTCGAACATCCGGGTAAGCGTCTGGCCGATCTCACGGGCTTTGTCGTAGGTGGGGTCGTCGGAGAATCCGAGAAAGGTCTCCTCCAGCTCGATCCCCCGAAACCGGAAGAACGCGACGGACTTCCGACCGCTGGCGACCTGCTTAAGATCCGCGCTCTGTTCGCTACGAAACTGCATCGTGCGCCTGAGTATCTGAGCGTTGAATCCACCCGCCAATCCACGGTCAGCGGTAAGGGAAGCGATAGCGACCGTCTTGACTTCGCGACCCACCAGAAGCGGGCTTTTTGTAGTGGCTTTGGCCGCCACGTCGCGCATCATCTCCTCGATATTGTCCGCATAGGCTCGCGATTTCTTGACACGAGCCTCGGCCTTACGGAACTTGACCGCCGAGACCGTCTTAAGCGCCTCGGTGACTTTCGCTATATTCTTGACCGAGCCGATCTGGCGCTTTAAGTCGCGAAGCGTAGCCATGCTCTACGAACCTTCTTCCGAGCCGTTCTCGTCCGTCGACTCCTCATCGTCTTCCCCGCCGACCGAAGCATCGACTGTGCCAGTGTTCTGCGGCTCGTAGTTATCGGAGTACTTCTTCAAGACATCCTTGAGGCTCTTCTCGGTCTCATCCGTAAGCTTCTGCTCCTCGCGGATCGAATCGAGAATTTCGCTGTGGCTGTCTTTCATGTGGTCTCGAAGCTGCCGCTCGTAGTCGGGGACGCTGTCGGTCTCGACTTCGTCCATGTAGCCATTGGAAGCAGCGTAGATCACCACGACCTGCTCCTCGACATCCAGCGGGTCGCGCTCGCTCTGGCGAAGAATCGCCGTGAGTCGCTCGCCCCGAGCCAACGTCTGCTGAGTCGCCTTATCGAGATCGCTGCCGAACTGCGCAAAGCTCTGAAGCTCCCGGAACTGCGACAGGTCCAGCTTCAAGGTACCCGCGATGCTCTTCATGGCTTTGATCTGCGCGGAGCCACCCACCCGGCTAACCGAGTTACCCACGTCAATGGCCGGACGTTGACCCGAGTTGAAAAGATCTGCGTCCAGGAAGATCTGGCCATCCGTGATCGAGATGACGTTGGTCGGAATATAAGCCGAAATGTCTCCGGCCTTAGTCTCAACGACCGGAAGAGCCGTCAACGAACCGCCGCCCATCTCTTCGGAGAGCCGAGCGGCACGTTCGAGAAGACGCGAGTGCAGATAGAAAACATCCCCTGGGTAAGCCTCGCGACCCGGCGGGCGGCGCAGCAGCAGCATCATCTGCCGATAGGCGATGGCGTGCTTGGAGAGGTCGTCGTAGATGATCAGCGCGTCCTCGCCCCGCGCCATAAAGAACTCGCCGATAGCGCATCCGGCATAGGGCGCGAGGTACTGAAGTGTGGCGGACTGGGCCGCAGAAGCGTTCACAATGGTCGTATACTCCATCGCGCCAGCTTCTTCGAGGGCGGAGACCACGCCAGCGACGGTCGAGTCTTTCTGACCAATAGCGACGTAGATACATTTCACATTCTGATCAGCCTGGTTGATGATCGTGTCGATGGCGATAGCCGACTTGCCCGTCTTGCGGTCGCCGATAATAAGCTCTCGCTGGCCCCGACCTATCGGGATCATGGCGTCGATTGCCTTGAGGCCCGTCTGCAACGGGGTCTTGACCGGCTGACGCTTGATGATTCCGGGTGCGACCAACTCCACCGGGACGTTGTCCTCGGCTTCGATCTCGCCCTTGCCGTCCATCGGTGCTCCGAGAGCCGTTATGACGCGCCCGAGAACACCCTCCCCGACCGGCACGCTTGCAAGAAGCTCGGTCCGCCGGACGGTGTTGCCTTCCTGGATGTGAGTGTCGGAGCCCGCGATAATGACACCGACGTTATCCTCTTCGAGGTTAAGGGCTAGACCCGTGATCTTCTCTCCCCGAGAGTCCTCGAACTCAAGCATCTCCTGGTACATCACGTTGGTCAGGCCGTGAACGCGAGCGATACCGTCTCCGACCTCCAACACCTGCCCGACTTCCTCGGTACGAACACGATTCTCGTAGTCCGTAATAGCGCCTTTTAGTATGGAGGAGATTTCCTCCGGCCTAAGCCTGCCCATCTACACCGCACTCCTCTCGAACATGCCTTCCCGAAGACTTTCCAGCCGCCCCCGAACACTGCCGTCCATCATCTGTCCACCAAAACTAAAGACCGCGCCACCCAGAAGTTCCGGGTCAACGCTGTTATTCAGGATCACCTCTCGGCCTTCGAGCATACGCCCGATCCTGTCCTTGATTCGATCCAAAACCTCGCCGGATAACTCGACCGCTGTGGTAACTTCGACCTCCACACGGCCCATGTGCTCCTTGACGAGATCTTCGTAGTTGCGGGTTACGTCTTCGATC
>JBGTDE010000226.1:0-4726 GCA_041748475.1 Rubrobacteraceae bacterium
TTACCGAGTGTGGCAACACGTTTGCGAGCAGCGTACAATTTCTCAGAGGGTAGATCGGTCTCCAACTCCAGGTGAAGGCCGACAAGATGTACGACGACGGACCGAATCGGTTGCGGCGAAGGCTTCCCCGGATGCTGACAACAGTAGGCATCGACGTTCGATTGATGAAACTTCATCTACCGGAAGTCACCGTACTCTTTCTCCAACAACCTTCCGTATGCTTCCCAACAACCGGCTGAAGCCCCGATGTATTCGTGCGTCGGACCATCCAGACCCGGCATTTGAGCATCACATCCGGGACAAGGTTTCAGAGTAGATGTCATGGTGAATTACGTCAGCCCGGCCACTGCATTCGCCAGCTCGGCCACTTCTTCTTCAGTGTTGAAGAGATGCGTGCTGACGCGAATGTAGGGGTGAGGGGCCGGGATGAAGCGAACGACGAATTCCTGTTCCAGCAAGCGCGATACGGCTTCTTTGGATGCTATGCCTTCTATCTCGAAGGCGACCAATCCGGATTGCGCGGGCCTCGGCGAGCGGATGGCGACCTTCGGTAGTTTAGAGAGATTTTCCAGCAAAAGGTCCGCCCGCTGCCGGATGCCCTCGAAGCCTTCCTCTCCACGCTCGCGGGTTGCGTCCGCGGCGGCGGCGAATCCAGCAGCCAGTGTCGGGCTCACGGTGGATGCTTCGAAGCGTCGGGCGTTGGGTCGCAGTTCGTAGTCCCCGTGCATCTCGAACGGCGTGTTCTCGGAGACGGCTGCGTAACCTACGTTGGGACTGTGGGATTCTAGGTCTGGCCGCACGTAGAACGCGCCGATACCTTCGGGGCCGAGCACCCACTTGTGTCCGGTGAAGGCGTACATGTCCACGCCAGTCGCCGGAAGATCTACGAGGATGTTGCCGACGGATTGCGCTCCGTCAACCAGGGTGAGGATTCCCCGGTCGCGGGCGAGAGTGCAGATTTCCTGTAGAGGCAAAATTTCGCCGATTGTCCAGTCTACGTGGGAGAAGGCTATGAGGCGCGTGCTCGGCGTGAGTGCGGCCTGTATTTTGTCCGGTGTGATCGGGGGCTGAACCAGCACAGTCTCCACCCCGAATCGTCTTTTGAGGTTATGCAGTGGGACCAGACAACCGGGATGCTCTGTGGTCGTGGAGACAACCGTGTCGCCGGGCTTCCAGTCGATGGTTCCTACTCCGAGATTCATGCCGTGGGTGGTGTTCTGGGTCAGGGCTACGTCTTCAGGAGATGCGTTTACTAGGGCGGCGGCGGCTTCGCGGGCTCGGGTGTTGATCCCGGCTTGCTTCGCGAAGAGTCCGATGCCTTCGAGGTAGACTGAGCCAGAGAAGAATTCGTCGGCTTCTTGAATTGCTGAGAGTGTCTCTTCGGTCGGTGGGCCGCTGCCGCCGGAATTAAGGTAGACGACATCGTTGGCCTGTAGGGCGGGGAACATTTTTCGGCTGAGCTGTGAACGCTGGATGTATGGCCTCCTGTCGGGTTTGGTTGCGCATCTTGTATAATAACTCCCTCATGCAAGACGAGACTATTGTCAGGATGAGTCGCCGTCGGCGCCGGTTAAGGAAGAAGACACCGTTTCTTAGCCGGATCCGGAGCTTCTTCATATTCCTATCCGGGGTTGCTCTCGTCACTCTAGTCGGTTTCGTCGGACTTTTTGCCTACAGCTATACGTCCCTAGCCACCGAGATGCCGGAGTTGGATAATTACGCTTCCCAGGAGCTTGCCCAGACCTCTGTGGTCTACGATGTCAACGGCGATATCGTGGACGAGCTTTACGGTGTTCAGAACCGCTACGTGGTGGACTACGATCAGATATCCTCAACCCTCCCGGAAGCCGTGGTCGCCATAGAAGACCGGCGCTTCTACAAGCACGACGGCGTGGACTTCGAGGCCATAGGCCGGGCCGCGAACGAGAACCTTCAAAGCATGTCCATCCAGGAGGGCGGCTCTACGATAACGCAGCAACTCATCAAGAATACCTACATCGCCCAGGAGAAACGAACCATCCCGAGTTTCGAGCGAAAGTTCATCGAAGCCTCCCTCGCTTGGCAATACGAGGATAACCACACCAAAGAAGAAGTCCTGGAACAGTACCTCAACACTGTGTACTTCGGCGCGAACGCTTATGGGGCCGAAGCTGCGGCCAAGACATATTTCTCCAAAAGCGCCGAGGATCTCACCCTCTCCGAATCGGCGATGCTGGCCGGTATCATCAACCTCCCCGGAACCTACGACCCCTTCACCGACCCCGAGAGCGCTCGCAAGCGCCGCGACGTGGTCCTCGACAACATGCTCCAGTACGGTGACATCACAAAGAAAGAACATGAGGAGGCCGTGAATAGCGACCTCGGCGTGTCCCGTGGCCGTGTCGAGTACAAGAACGACAACGAATACTTCCTCAACGCCGTAAAGAAAGAGTTGGCCCAAGAATACGGTGACGACGTGGTTTACGAAGGTGGTTTGAAGATACAAACGACCCTGGATCCCACGCTCCAGGAACTCGCCAACGACGCGGTCGGCTCTATAGTGGACCCGGAAGACGGCGACCCGTCCGCCTCTCTCGTCTCCGTGGAACCCGACACCGGGGCGGTGCGGGCGCTAGTTGGCGGCTCCGATTACGAACAGGTCAAGTTCAACCTGGCTACACAGGCCCAGCGTCAGCCCGGCAGTACTTTCAAAGCATTCGTGCTCGCCGAAGCTATAAATCAGGGAATTTCGCCCGACAGCGTCTACAAATCCGAGTCGCTCAAAATACCGTTGCCTGACGGAGCCGACGAGCCATTCTACGAAGTCAACAACTACGACAACAAAGAGCGAGGTCCAATCAGCATAGAGACTGCCACCGAAGAGTCCGACAACACGGTCTTCGTGCAACTCGCCCTCGATCTGGGGATGAAGAAAGTGGTTGAAATGGCTCACGACCTCGGCATAGAAACGGAACTGGACCCGTACCCCGCGACCGCCATCGGGGGAGTCCGCATCGGACTGACCCCACTAGAGATGGCTTCCGCCTACTCGACCTTCGCGAACTCTGGCGTTCACATGGAGCCCTATCTGGTCGAAAAGGTCACAACCGAGAAAAGCGGTGAGGAAGTCGTACTGGAGAGTCATCGCCTGAAGGGTAATCGCGCTCTCTCCAGGGACGAGGCCGCCGTCACCACTCAGATGTTGCGCGGTGTGGTTGAAGAAGGGACCGCAAGCCAGTTCCACGATCTCGACGAAGAGTTAGGACGACCGTCCGCCGGGAAGACCGGTACCACAGAGAGATTCCGGGATGCCTGGTACGTCGGATACGTCCCGCAACTCGCCACCAGCGTGTGGGTCGGCTACCCCAAGCCAAAATCAATGGTCAACGTAAACGGTCTGGATGAGATCAACGGCGAAAACTACCCGCTGGATATCTGGTCCGCCTACATGAGAGAAGCCGTCCAAGAATTTCCCGAGCAAGAGTTCGACCAGCCAAGCCCGGACTTTGAACTCGATAAGAAGACCGGTGGTCGTGCCTACAAAGAGGCCGAAACCACCGGAGCCAGCTCGTCATTCCAAGACTTCCTCGACAAACTGCGCTCAGGTGGTGGAGAGGAGACCGAAACAACCTCGGAACCGCAGCCCGTTGAACCGCAGCCCGTTGAACCAACCGTAGCGCCCCCGGTGGAAACCAATCCCGAAGTCACCGTAGCACCCGTCACAACCGTGACCGCTCCAACCGTCACCCCGGAGAGGAACCCTCGGCGGAATCAAGGCTCGAAGCGAAGAAAGAACCGTCAGTCGACCCCCCCAAGAGAACAGCAATCCAAGCCGGGAAACAAAAATAGGAACGGGGATCTAGTAGAAACACCGGATTTCTAGGGGTTCAGTAGCCGAATCACCGGCTGATGCAGCGAGGCGTTCGTCGCTACGAGTCCATCTGAGTTTGGTGTCCAGGCTTCTCCTGAGAAGTCCGTTGCGTAACCACCGGCCTCATTGACCAATAGCACCGTTGGGGCGTAGTCCCAGGCCGTGTTTCGGGTTCCAATGGAGATGTCCAGGTATCCGGCGGCCGTCCAGGCTCCACGAATTCCAGCGCTGCCGAGAGACCTCGACTGCCAGGCGGTGTCGAACACTTCCTGAATACCTTCTCTTCGAGGGTTGCTGCCATGCGCTATGAACGAGATATCCGCACCGACGAAAGCGTACTCCAACTCGGCGGTCTCCGAGATTTTCAACGGGAGTGTCTCGCCGCCGGTCTCCAGATACGCGCCACCGCCGAGGCGGGCGTGGTACAAGTCCTTTAGTCGGGGGGCGGCTACGGCGGCATGGGTTACGACACCGGCTTCGAGGATTGCTACGCAGGAGCAAAACATCGGGTTGGCCCGTGAGAAGTTAGCGGTGCCGTCCACCGGGTCCAGGAGCCACGTTCTCCCGGTGGGGGAGATCCCACCGCCCCGTTCCTCAGAGAGGATGGAGTCGTTCGGGCATTGTTTCTCTATCGCTGAGATCATGGCTTCTTCGCAAAGAAGGTCCACCTCGGTCACGATATCTTTGGGTTGCTTCTCCCGGATATCTCCGGGACGATTCAAACGGGAGAGTTGCAGTTCGCCCGCGAGTAATGCCACCTCGCGGACGAACTCGTTTAGTTCTTCTGAAGTGTCTCGGCTAGCGGAGGTACTCACGCAGGTTCTGGGTGCGACGCTGTTCGCGCAGGAGGTTGAGTGTCTTCATCTGGATCTGGCG